>CAIWPS010000262.1 GCA_903914615.1 uncultured beta proteobacterium
CGGCGCGACCCAGGTGGGCTACCTCCTGCCCACCTCCGGCGCGACCCCGCGCACCGTCGCCGCGAAGCTCAACGAGTGGACGAGCGTCCTGGACTTCCCCGGGGTCGACCCGACTGGCGCAACCGACAGCACCTCTGCCATCCAGGCCGCGGCGAACAAGTGCGGCTCCGGCACGCTGTTCTTCCCGAATGGCCGCTACAAGCTCACCGGCACCGTCAACCTCCCGCGCTATTGCTCGGTGGAGGGCGAGAGCACCTTCGGCGTCGTGATCGACATTACCGGCGTGGCTTCGGGCTCGGCTGGGTTCTATTTCTACGGCAACCAGTTCGAGATCAGGAAACTGACGATCACGGCGGGGTCGACGCAATGGGGCATCTATTCCAAGAATGCCTACATCGCAATCTACGACTCCCTCTACTTCATCAACTGCGCCCAGGGCATCAACCTGGACGAGGCCGGATCGAGCCGGGTCACGCACAGCAATTTCCAAAATTGCGGCATCGGCGTGCTGGCGCAGGGCGGCTCCGGGTACGTGGTCGACGACTGCGACTTCAACACCGCCGAGACCATCGGCGTGCAGACCGGTGTGTCCCCGACCAGCGGCAACCCGACAAGCATCTCGGTCGTGCATAGCCGGTTCTCGTGCGGCACAGGCATCAACGCGCCCGCCAACGGCACGCAGACCCTCTATTGCGACGACCTGTACTTCGAGGGCACGAACACGACGACCTGCTCGCCCTACCAGATCGGCACGAGCGGCACCGGCACGATTCAACGAGTGGTCATCAAGAACTCCATCGTTGCGAACTCGTATAACTCCGGGTCGTCGATTGCCAATGCGACCTATGTTGAGCTGGCCGGGAATATCTGGGGGCAGGTCATCAACATCCAGAATACGGTGTCCTACTTCTGCCAAAGCGGGCCGGACTGGTACTACTCGGGGGTCGGGTATTACACCAACAACGCCACAAACAAGATCGAGCAGCAGGGCGGCGTCTTCAAGCCTTCCGTCATCAAGAGCAAGTGGCTCGACGAGACCACGGTCTCGACAGCCGCGCGCGTGTGGGACGGCACGCACGGGGTCGAGAACCTGAGCGATCGCTTCCGGCCCATCGTCGACAACTACACGTCTCTCGGCGACAACACCCACAACTGGATCAACATCTACTCGGAGGCGGCCGTTACGGTAGTCTCGGACGAGCGCAAGAAGACCAGCGTGGAGGGTATCCCGCCCGCCTGGCTGGCGGCCTGGTCGGATGTGCAGTGGGTTCGGTACAAGAAGCTCGACGAGCCCAAGAACTCGCCTCACAGCGGCAAGTGGCACCTGGGCCTCATCGCCCAGCGCGTGCGCGATTCGTTCCTGGCGCATGGCGTCGACCCGGTCGAGATCGGGATCCTGGTGCATGACGAGTGGGAGGACGGCGGCGTCAAGCTCGACCGCTACGGCGTCCGCTATGAAGAAGCCCTGTCGCTCGAGTGCGCGCTGATCCGCTCGCGCCTGGATGCCCTCCACCCCTGAAGGACTTGCCATGCCTGACGACATCACGAAGGACAGCCTCCAGATCGCTCGCCTCGAGGAGCAGTTCTCCGCGATGCGTTTAAGCCTGCAGGAGATGGCTGAATCGCTGCACGCGATGCGCTCCGAGCTGGCCACCGTCAAGTGCGACCTGGAACAGGCCAAAGGCGGCTGGAAGGTCCTGATGCTCATGGGCGGCTCCGCGGCGTCGCTCGGGGCTCTGACGGCCTGGGCTGCGCAACACGTGCGGGTGCAGTGATGCCGCGCACCAACGAGCCAGACCCCCCCCCGCAGCAGCCGCTAGGCGAGCGCGTGCCCAAGCCTGCGCCGGCGCCGCCGAGGCCTGCGCAGAAGCCGATCGGGCCCAGCGGCATCGTCATCGGGCCGGATGGGCGGATGCGGACAACGACCCATCAACCGAAGTGGTGACACCATGCAAATGACCTACTCGCTCGACGGCCTGCACCTCACCGAGGGGTTCGAGGGCTGCCGGCTGGATGCCTACCAGGACGTGGCCGGCGTCTGGACGAACGGCTACGGCAACACCCATGGCGTCGTGCCGGGCAGCACGATCACCCAGGAGCAGGCCGAAGCCGATCTGCGCGCCAACGTCCAGAACGCGGTGAACGCCGTGAACCGGCTGGTGACGCAGGAGACGATCCCGCAGCACTGGTTCGACGCCCTGGTCGACTTCACCTTCAACGCCGGCGCCGGCAACCTTGCGAGCAGCACGCTCCTGCGCGACGTGAACGCCGGAAACTTCGCCGCGGCCGATCTGCAGTTCCAGCGGTGGGACATGGCCGGGGGCGCGCACATCGCGGGCCTCGAGCGCCGCCGCCTGGCGGAAGCCGCGCTTGCCACCGAGCCGGAGACCTACTCGTGACCTGGCTCAACAACCTCCTCACCGAGAGCGACAACACCACGCCCTGCATCGTGCGCATCGTGGCCGCACTCGGCAGCGCCAACGGCCTGGGCCTCACGGCCTTCGACGTGGTCGTGCGTCACGTCCATTTCGACGTGCAGGCCTACGGGGTCGGCTTCGGCGCCATCCTGGCCGCCGTGGGCGTCGCGCTGAAGTGGAAACCGGAGTCCAAGGCATGAACCCGTTCGCATTGATCCCGCTGAAGGACTGGCTCTACCTCGGCGCCTGCGCCGTCATCGCCGCGGCCGGCTGGATGTTCGTCCACCACGAGCGCGAGCTGGGCGCGGCCCACGCCGAGGCCCAGCTGCAGCACGAGCGCGCCGCAGTCGCCGAAGCCAGCGCATCCGCCGCTGCCGCCGCCGCATCCGAAACCGAGCGCCGCGCCGCGGCCATCCAGGAGATCGTCCATGAAACGACCCAGCAAACCGCCCGCGTTCTTGCGGATGCTTCCGCTGCTGCTGCTGAGCGCGATTCTCTGCGCGTGCAGCTCGACGCGCTACGTCGCCAGCCCCTGCCCGCTGGTGCCGCCTCTGCCTCCGGAAGCGATGCAACCGCCGCCACCGTCCGCGTGCTCGCCGACCTGCTCGGCCGCGCTGACGACCGAGCTACAGCTCTGGCAGCGATTGCTGACCAGCGCGGTACAGCCGGCGCAGCCTGCCAGCGCGCCTACCAAGCCCTGACCACCACCACCCAGCCACAGAAAGGCACCGCACCATGAGCACCCTCCGCGACACCATCAACGCCGCCATCACCCAGGCCCAGGCCGACCGCACGGCCGCCATCACCGCCGCAGACACCAAGATCGCGGGGCTGCAGGCCCAGCTCGCCCAGGACGAGGGCGCCTTCGTGGCGCTGCTCGACACCGAGTTCGAGAAGGTCAAGAGCTTCTTCGGATCGATCGGGCAGCACCTGGGGCTGTGACCTGGAAGTGTGCGGAGATTTCTGCCCAACCTGGGGCGGGAAGCGCCCGAAACGCGCGTTGCGCGCCTCGTAGCCACCTCTGAGCGCGGTGTGCGCGTGGGACTCGAAATCAGGCGTACCGCAAGGTACCGTGGGTTCGAATCCCACCCTCTCCGCCACTCGTAGAAGCCGCTCAGGAAGCGGCTTTTTTCTTGCCCTCTGCTTCGGCGTTGTGCGGGGCCTTCTTTC
>CAIWPS010000263.1 GCA_903914615.1 uncultured beta proteobacterium
GTAGGTCTCGTCCATGCGCCACGACGAGCCGACCGGGCGCTTGCGCCGCCGAAGCACCGCCGCCAAAACAGGCAGGATCTTCAGCGCCCAGCCATGCACCGTGGCATGGTCGACGATCACGCCGCGCTCGGCCATCATCTCCTCCAGGTTGCGCAGGCTCAGCGGGTAGGCCGCGTACCACCGCACGCACACCAGCATGACCTCCAGTGTTGTGAGCATGAGCACGCATCTTGATGGCGTTGCCGGCCGTTTTGATCGCGCAGGTCGATGGACGGCGGTAGATCTCCCTCAACGACCGTGATCAACACGACCGCTGTGGGAGAGTCTCTGTTCAACCACGATCAGAGACCGTTCCAGTGTGCCATGCCCTGCTGTCCGACCCGAAGTTCCTCGACCTACTTCTGTGCATCGACCATGACCTGGCGGCGCAAACGCGCGCCGAGGGCTGTCGATGCGGGGGCGCACTGCACCGCGCCGACTACCCGCGCAAGCCGCGTGGATGCGCGCGCCAAGCGCGCCCCGACCATTCGTCGCGCCTGAGCTTTTGTTGCGCGGTCTGCCGCAGGCGATCGACACCGACGTCGGTGCGGTTCCTGGGTCGGCGCGTCTATCTTGGACTTGCGGTCGTGCTGGTGTCGGCACGCTCGAGCGCACTCACGTCGGAGGCCGCGCGACTGGGCCAAGCACTGTGCGTCGCTCGCCGAACGGTGGAGCGCTGGCGCGTCTGGTGGCGCGAGCAGTTCCCGAAGACGCCGCTGTGGAGAGCGGTGGGGGCGCAGTTCATGCCGCCGGTGCCCAAGGAGCAGTTGCCGGGCGGACTGGTCGAGCGCTTTGCGGGGGCGGCCCACGAAGCGTTGGCGTGGCTGCTGCTCTGGCTCAGCCCGGTGACGGTGCGCGCCGGCGAGCCCGTCGTGATCGAGTTAAACGAGGCTCGCTGAGTTCACGCAGAGGATGCACGTAGCCGGGCAGGACGAGGCTGCCTAACCTCGACTTCAGTCGAGCTGCACCGCCGGTGTGGTCGCCTCTGGAGCCTTGCATTGAAGACCGTTACCGATCCCCCTGAACGCGATCGATGGGCGCGCCTGCGCTTCTCGATCATCGGCCCGCTGCTGGCCGCACCGCCCGCGCCCCGGGAGTTGGGCGCCGCCTTCCTCGCGTTGGCGGCCAAGACCTGGCGCCACCCCATCACGGGCCTGGATGTGCGCTTCGGCGCCTCGACGCTGGAGCACTGGTACTACAGGGCCCGGCGCGCAGCCGATCCGGTGGCCGCGCTTCGGGATCGCCTGCGCGCCAACGAAGGCTGCTTCCCGAGCCTGACGCCGGTGGCCGTTGCGGCGCTGACGAGCCAGTATCGCGAGCACCCCGGCTGGACGGCGCAGTTGCACCTGGACAACCTGCGTGTGGCCTGCAGTGACTCGCCCGTGGCCTCGTATACGACGGTGCGGCGCTACCTGCGTGCCCAGGGCATGCACCGGCAGTCGGCGCCGAAGCGCGCGACCGAAGGCGCCGTCGCGGCCCGCGATCGACTTGAGCAGCTCGAGGTGCGAAGCTACGAGGTCGAGCACGTCGCGGCACTGTGGCACCTGGACTTCCACCACGCCTCGCGCAAGGTGCTCACACGCGCCGGTGCCTGGGTCAAGCCGATGCTGCTGGGCGTCATCGACGACCGTTCGCGCCTGGTGTGCCACCTGCAGTGGTACCTGGACGAGACGGCGCAGAGCCTGGTGCACGGGCTGTCGCAGGCGTTCATGAAGCGCGGCCTGCCGCGCGCGCTGATGACCGACAACGGTGCGGCCATGCTCAGCGAGGAGGTCACGACCGGCCTGGCCAGGCTGGGTGTCGTGCACCAGACGACGCTGCCTTACTCCCCATATCAAAACGCGAAGCAGGAGTCGTTCTGGGGCCGCGTCGAGGGGCGGCTGATGGCCATGCTCGAGGGCGAGCAGGCCTTGACGCTGGAGTTGCTCAACGAGGCGACCCAGGCCTGGGCCGAGCAGGAATACCACCGCACCGTGCACACCGAGCTCAAGGTCACGCCGTTGGCGCGCTACTTGGCCGGGCCGTCTGTGGCGCGCAAGTGCCCCGACTCGGGCGTGCTGCGCGATGCGTTCCGCATCGAGGTCGAGCGCCGGGCACGCCGGGCCGACGGCACCATCAGCTTGGGCGGCACCCGCTTCGAGATCCCCGCCCGGCTGCGCCACTTGAGCGACGTGCATGTGCGCTACGCGCGCTGGGACTTCAGCCGCGTCGACCTGGTCGATGCGCGCACGGGCGCCGTGCTGTGCCCGATCAAGCCGCTGGACAAGGCCGCCAACGCCGACGGCAAGCGCCGGCGGCTTGACCCTGCGGGCATGGACCTCTCGGCGCTGCCGCCCACGGGCATGGCGCCGCTGCTGCGCGAGTTGCTCGCCGAGTACGCCGCCACCGGCCAGCCGCCAACGTACCTGCCCTCGGCCGAGCCGGCCGTCACCACGACCGCCATCACGACCACGACCTCCATCCTGAGCGAGAGCGAACCCGAATGAACCAAAAACTCCTGGCCCTGTACGGGCTGAAGTGGAACCCCTTCTCGCCGGAGTTGCCCGTCGAGGCGATCTACGTGCCTGCGAAGTTGGAGAACTTCTGCTGGCGCGTCGAGCATGCCCAGATCCGCGAGGGCGGCTTCGCGATGATCCACGGCGACCCGGGCACCGGCAAGAGCGTCGCGCTGAGGCTGCTGGCCGATCGCCTGGCCCGCGTTGCGGACGTGATCGTCGGGGCCATCACCCATCCGCAGAGCAACTTGGCCGACCTATACCGCGAGCTCGGCGACGTGTTCGCGGTGCCCTTGAAGCCGCACAACCGCTGGGGCGGCTTCAAGGCCTTGCGGGACCGCTGGCTCGCGCACATGGAGACCACGCGTCGGCGCGCGGTGCTGCTCGTCGACGAGGCGCAGGAGATGAGCCCGGCCGCGCTGTGCGAGCTGCGGCTGCTCGCCAGCGCCTGCTTCGACTCGCAGCCCTTGCTGTGCGTGGTGCTCGCCGGCGACGCCCGCTTGATCGAGAAGCTGCGCCGCGAGGAGTTGATCCCGCTGGGCAGCCGCATCCGTACCCGGCTGGCCACCGAACACGCCAGCCGCGACGAACTCCTCGATAGCCTGAACCACCTGCTCGCCAGCGCCGGCAATGCCAGCCTCATGACGCCGGCGCTGCGTCAAACGCTGTGCGATCACGCCGCCGGCAACTACCGCATCCTCACGACCATGGCGGCGGAGCTGCTGGCCGCGGCCGCGCAGCGCGAGTTGGCCCAACTCGACGAAAAGCTCTACCTCGAAGTCTTCGCTCAGCCCGAGACGCCCGCACCTCGTCGGGCTGGGGCACGCCGCTGATCGCCATGACCACCGACATCCACAAGCTCGTCACCGCCGACATCCCGATGCCCCGGCTCAGCGACGATGCCGTCGTGCAGATCCACGACTTCATCACGCACTTCCTCGACCTGTTCGAGGCGCGTTACGGCGACCAGATCCATCGCTACTACGACGAGCGATCGGCGCACAACATGATCAGCCCCGACCCACCGGACAACATCGACGACCCGCCGTTCTGAAACCCTGCAACGTTGCCCGCCGAGCGCCGCCAGCTTCACCGCTGCCGGCGCTCGTGGTCATGGTCTCGATGGCCATCGCTGAACTTAATCGCGACCGCCCCGATCGCCGAAATGATGCGGATGATCACGTTCCGCGATGCTCAGTCGTCCATCGCCGAACGTGATCATTGGCCCATCGAATTGGCTGCTCACACTCA
>CAIWPS010000264.1 GCA_903914615.1 uncultured beta proteobacterium
CGGGCCCTGCCCGGCCTGCGCCACGCGATGAGCAACTCCTTTGCCTTCGGCGGCACCAACGCCGTCCTGATCGCCTCGCGCGCCGCCTAGGCGGCAGCCGGCGCAAGCCGGGCGCGGCAGCCCGGGGGCCGGGCGGGGCGTCGCGGCGCTTACACATGCTGCGCCGACAATCGGCGCGTCACCGCCCCTTCTTTCTCGCCGTACCCCTTCGCCGTTCCCCGATGAGCCTGAACCTGACCGCGGCCACCCTGGCCGCCTGCGCCCTGCTGTGCGCCCTGCTGAGCTCCCACGCCACCGCGGCCGATGCCGACACGCCCGACGAGGCCTTCGGCTGGCACGGCCAGAGCACCTACATCTGGCAGGCCAAGCCGGCCTTCGCGTCGCCGTATGCGGGCGACCACAGCCTGGACGCCGCTCGGGCCAAGAGCTACTCCTACACCGGCACGCTGGCCCTGGGCGCGCGACCCTGGCGCGGTGGCGAGCTGTATTTCGACGCCGAGCTGGTGCAGGGCGTGTCGTTGTCGGACCTGACCGGGCTCGGCGGCCTGAGCAATGGCGAGCTGCAGAAGACCTCGGGCAGCAACCCCGTGCTCTACCGCGCCCGCGCCTACTGGCGCCAGGTCTGGGACCTGGGCGCCGGCGCGCGCGAGGCGGTCGAGCCGGAACTGAACCAGCTCGGCGGCTCGCAGCCGCGGCGGCGTCTGGTGCTGACGCTGGGCGAGCTGGCGGTGAGCGACCTCTTCGACAACAACCGCTACGCCCACGACGCGCGCAGCCAGTTCCTGAACTGGGCGCTGCTGACGCACGGCCACTACGACTTCGCGGCCGACGCGCGCGGCTATTCGCGCGGCGCGGCGCTGGAATGGGCCGACGCGGGCTGGGCGCTGCGCGGCGGCCGCTTCATGGTGCCCATCGAGTCCAACGGGCAGACGCTGGACACCCACCTGCGCACCGTCTACGGCGACCAGCTGGAGTTCGAACACAGCCACACCCTGGCCGGCCGCGCGGGCACGCTGCGCCTGCTGGCCTTCCGCAACGTCGAACGGATGGCGAACTTCGACGACGCGCTGGCCGCCGCGGCCGGCGGCGTGCCCACGCTGGACGGCGTGCGCCGCCGCCAGGCCAAGGTCGGCTGGGGCCTGGCGCTGGAGCAGGAACTGGGCGCAACGCTGGGCGCCTTCGTGCGCCTGGGGCGACACGACGGCAAGACCGAGCCCTATTCCTACGCCTCGATCGACGATGCCGTCTCGGCCGGCCTGAACTGGCGCGGCGCGGCCTGGTCACGGGCCGACGACGAAGTGGGACTGGCGCTGGCCAGCAACGGCCTGTCGCCGTCGCACCGGCGCTTCCTGGCTGCCGGCGGCAGCGACTACTTCCTCGGCGACGGTCGGCTGAACTACGGCCGCGAGACCATCACCGAGGCCTACTACGCGGCGGCGCTGGGCCATGGGCTGAAGCTGTCGCTGGACCTGCAGCACATCGCCCGCCCCGGCTACAACCGCGACCGCGGGCCCGTCAACCTGCTGGCGCTGCGGCTGCACGCCGAGCTCTAGCCGGCGCGGCGCGGCTCATTGCTCGATGAGGTCGGCGCCGGCCGGTGGCGTGTAGCGGAAGCGCTCGGCGTCCAGCGCCGGGTTGGCGACGAAACCGCTGAACTGCAGGCTCGAGCGCTGGCCGAAGCTGTCGACGATTTCCACCGCCGCCAGCTCGCGGCCGCGGAAGCCCACGCGCATTGACTGGAAGGCGCCGTCCTTGGCCTTGGGCAGCGCCAGCGCCCAGTCCAGCCCGCCCTGCGAGGGCTGCACGCTGAGCGTGAAGTCGGCGTCCAGCGAGCCGCCGGCGAGCAGCGCCGCCGGCGTCGTGCCCAGGGCCTGGCCGAGGCGGCGCGAGCTGGCCTGGTTGAGGTCGGCGTCGTAGATCCAGACCTTCGCGCCGTCGGCGACGATGAGCTGCTGGAAGGGCTTCTGGTAATCGAAGCGGAAGCGATTCGGGCGCAGGAATTCGAACTGGCCACTCGAGGTCTTCTTGCGCGCGCCGTCGGTGGACGTGACGGTCTGGGTGAAGGCGGCGCGGCCGCTCTTCACGTCGCGCACGAAGTCGCGCAGGGTGTCGACGGCATCCGCGCGGGCCAGGTTGACCAGACCCATCAGCGCCAGCAAGGCTGCGGCGAAGCGCTTCATTCGTCTCTCTTGGGCACGATGATCTCGCGGTTGCCGGCATGGCCCATCGCAGAGACGAGGCCCGACTGTTCCATCTGCTCGAGCAGCCGCGCGGCGCGGTTGTAGCCGATGCGCAGGTGGCGCTGCACCAGCGAGATCGACGCCCGCCGGTGCTGCAGCACCACTTCCACGGCCTGGTCGTACATCGGGTCGGCTTCACCGCTCGGACCACTGCCTGAGCCACCCTCGCCCGCCGCGGCGTCGCCGTCGAGCACGCCGCCTTCGAGGATGCCCTCGATGTAGTTGGGCTCGCCCTGGCTCTTCAGGTATTCGACGACGCGGTGCACCTCGTCGTCGCTGACGAAGGCGCCGTGGACGCGCACCGGCAGGCCGCCACCCGGGGCCAGGAAGAGCATGTCGCCCTGCCCCAGCAGGGCCTCGGCGCCCATCTGGTCGAGGATGGTGCGGCTGTCGATCTTGCTGCTGACCTGGAAGCTCAGCCGCGTCGGGATGTTGGCCTTGATGAGGCCGGTGATGACGTCGACGCTGGGCCGCTGCGTCGCCAGGATGAGGTGGATGCCGGCGGCGCGCGCCTTCTGCGCCAGGCGGGCGATGAGCTCCTCGATCTTCTTGCCCACCACCATCATCAGGTCGGCGAGCTCGTCGATGACGACGACGACATGCGGCAGCCGTTCCAGCGGCTCGGGGGCGTCGGGGGTCAGGCTGAAGGGGTTGCCGATCTTCTCGCCCCGTTCGGCCGCCTCGTTGATCTTCTTGTTGTAGCCCGCCAGGTTGCGCACGCCCAGCTTGCTCAGCAGCTTGTAGCGGCGCTCCATCTCGCCGACACACCAGTTCAGCGCGTTGGCCGCCTGCTTCATGTCGGTGACCACGGGCGCCAGCAGGTGCGGGATGCCCTCGTACATGCTCATCTCGAGCATCTTGGGGTCGATGAGGATGAGCCGCACGTCGCGCGCCTCGGCCTTGTAGAGCAGGCTCAGGATCATCGCGTTGATGCCCACGCTCTTGCCCGAGCCGGTGGTGCCGGCGACCAGGCAGTGCGGCATCTTCGCCAGGTCGGCGACCACGGGCTTGCCCACGATGTCCTTGCCCAGGCCCATGGTGAGCAGGCTGGCGGCGTCGTTGTAGACCTCCGAGCCGAGGATCTCCGACAGACGGATGGTCTGGCGCCGCGCGTTCGGCAGTTCGAGCGCCATGTAGTTCTTGCCCGGGATGACCTCGACGACGCGGATGCTCACCAGCGACAGCGAGCGCGCCAGGTCGCGCGCCAGGTTCACCACCTGCGCGCCCTTCACGCCGGTGGCCGGCTCAATCTCGTAGCGCGTGATCACCGGGCCCGGGCTGGCCGCCACCACGCGCACCTCGACGCCGAAGTCCTTGAGCTTCTTCTCGATCAGCCGCGACGTCATCTCGATCGACTCGGGCGTCACCAGCTCCTGGCGGTTGGCGGCGGCCGCGTCGAGCAGGTCGACCTGCGGCAGCTTGGTGTCGACGAGCTCGGCGAACAGCGGCGTCTGCCTTTCCTTGGCCACGCGCTGGGACTTCGGAATCTCGGGCAGCGTCGGCTCGATGTGCACCGGCAGATGCTCCTGCACCTCGGCGCGCTGCACCTCCACCACCTGCTCTCGCTCGCGGGCGGCGAGCTCGCCCAGGCGGCGATCTTCCTCGGCGTCGCGGCGGTCCTGGCGCGTCTCGCGCAGGCGGTCGATCTGCTGCCCGATGGCGTCGGCCAGTTCCAGCCACGAAAACCGCAGCGCCAGCGCCGAGCCCACCACCAGCAAGGCGATCCACAGGACGCCCGAGCCGGCGAAGCCGAGCCACCGCATCGACAGCCGGCCAAGCTCGTAGCCGAGCACGCCACCGGCATGGCCGGGCAGCAGCGCTTCCCAGCGGTAGAGGCGGGTCCATTCGAGGGCGCAGCTGGCCGCCATCAACAGCGCCAGGCCGGCCCAGAAAAGCCACCGTGGCGCCTTGGCCGGGGCGGCGCCGGCATCGTCGCCGCGAAGCAGGCGCGCCAGGGCCGACAGCCAGGCCCGCAGCGCCACCGGCAGCAGCCACCAGGCCGACCAGCCGAACAGGAACAAGGCCATGTCCGACAACCGCGCGCCCAGCAGCCCGGCCTTGTTGCGCAGCGGCTCGCCGCTGCCCGAGGTGCTGAAGGCGGTGTCGCTGGCGCTGTGCGTGAGCATCGCCAGCAGGAACAGCAGCCAGGCCAGCGCGCCGGCCAGCAGCAGCGCCTGCTGGCGCCAGCGCGGGCCTGGCGTGGCACGGGCCGGTGCGGCCAGGCTGGCCGCACCGTCTCCGCGCAGGGCATCGAGCGTGAAACTCATGGCCGGCATTGTGGCCGATGGCGGCCGCGGGCCCGGGTCGCGCTAGTCGTTGTTCAGGCGCTGCTTGATGACCACCGAGCCGTTGTCCTGGGTCTCGATGACGCCGCGTTCCTCGAGGTCCTTCATGACGCGGCTGACCATCTCGCGCGAGGCGCCGACGACCTTGGCCATGTCCTGGCGGCTGACCTTGTGGCGGATGATCTTCACGCCGTCGATCTCCTCGGCCATGTCCAGCAGCGTGCGCGCGACGCGGCCATACACGTCCAGCAGCGCCAGCGACTCGATCTGGCGGTCGGCATTGCGCAGCCGCTTCACGAGGCCACGCAGGATGCCGTAGGACAGCGTCGACGCCTCGGGCAGGCAGCGCGCGAAGTCGGCGCGTGCCAGCACCAGCATGTCGGTCTGGATCTCGGCGCGCACGGTGGCCGAATGCGGCTCGCCGTCGATGAGACTCATCTCGCCGACATAGTCGCCCGACTCGAGCACGGCCAGGATGACCTCGCGCCCGCGCGTGTCGCTGGTGAGCACGCGCGCGCGGCCGTTGAGCAGGATGAACAGGGCATTGCTCTTGCGCCCCTGCTCGACCACCAGTTCACCGCGGCGGAAGCGCCGCTTGACGACGCTGTCGGCGATGGCCTGCGCCTGTTCGGCGGTGAGCATCGAGAACAACGGGACACGACGGATCAGGTCCAGGTTGGACAGCATCGACATCGAACGGGCTCCTCTTGTTGTCTTCCCGTCAGCCCCGCACCCCCCAGTGCAGCGTCTGCAAGAATCGCGCTATTGTGCCGACCTCGGGGCTTGCGGCAATCCACGCTGGCCCCTACGAAGCCGCAGGCGTCGGATCGACGCGACGCACCGGGCCCTGTCGGCCGCCACCCCCACCCGAACCCCCGCCATGACCGCCACCCCTGTCCACGCCCGCGTCCTCATCCTCGGCTCCGGCCCTGCCGGCTACACCGCCGCCCTCTACGCGGCACGCGCCAACCTCGCGCCCGTGCTCGTCACCGGCATCGCCCAGGGCGGCCAGCTGATGACCACCACCGAAGTCGACAACTGGCCGGCCGACGTCGCGGGCGTGCAGGGCCCGGAGCTGATGCAGCGCTTCCTGGAACACGCCGAGCGCTTCCAGACCAAGATCGTCTTCGACCACATCCACACCGTCGACTTCAGCCAGCGGCCGTTCACGCTCAAAGGCGACTCGGCCACCTACACCTGCGATGCGCTCGTCATCGCCACCGGCGCCAGCGCCAAGTACATCGGCCTGCCCAGCGAACAGGCCTTCATGGGCAAGGGCGTGAGCGGCTGCGCCACCTGCGACGGCTTCTTCTACCGCGGCGACGAGGTCTGCGTCGTCGGCGGCGGCAACACCGCCGTCGAGGAGGCGCTGTACCTGTCCAACATCGCCAGCAAGGTGCACCTGGTGCACCGCCGCGACCGGTTCCGCGCCGAGGCCATCCTGGTCGACAAGGTGCAGGCCAAGGTGGCGGCCGGCAAGATCGAGCTGCACCTGTGGAACACGCTGGACGAGGTGCTGGGCGACGCCAGCGGCGTCACCGGCGTGCGCCTGCGCAGCACGCAGGGCGAGGGCACGCGCGAGCTGGCGCTCAAGGGCTGCTTCATCGCCATCGGCCATCAGCCCAACACCGACATCTTCAAGGGCCAGCTGGAGATGAAGGACGGCTACATCGTCACCCGCACCGGGCTGGAGGGCATGGCCACGCAGACCAGCGTCCCGGGCATCTTCGCTGCCGGCGACGTGCAGGACCATGTCTACCGCCAGGCCATCACCAGCGCCGGCACCGGCTGCATGGCGGCGCTCGATGCGCAACGCTTCCTGGAACAGCAAGGCGGCTGAAACCCGGGCTATAATCGCGGGCTTTGCTGGCTTCAGTGTGTCCATTTGGACGCCGCCGGCACTCAGACCAACATTCCTGGAGAAGCGTCATGGCACGCGTCTGTCAAGTCACCGGCAAGCGCCCGATGGTGGGCAACAGCGTCTCGCACGCCAACAACCGCACCAAGCGCCGCTTTCTGCCCAACCTGCACTACCGCCGCTTCTGGGTCGAGAACGAGAACCGCTGGATCCGCCTGCGCATCAGCAATGCGGCGCTGCGCCTGATCGACAAGGTGGGCATCGAGCAGGTCGTCGCCGACCTGCGCGCCCGCGGCGAAATCTGAACCCCTAGGAGCACACCATGGCCAGCAAAGGCGGACGCGAAAAGATCAAGCTCGAATCCAGCGCCGGGACCGGGCACTTCTACACCACCAGCAAGAACAAGAAGACGACGCCCGAAAAGCTCGAATTCCTGAAGTTCGACCCCAAGGCGCGCAAGCACGTGCTGTACAAGGAAGTGAAGCTGAAGTAGTTCGGCTCAAGGCAGACGACAAAAAACCCGCCTCGGCGGGTTTTTTGTTTTGCGTGGGCGGCCCGCGCGAGCCGCCCTGTGCGATCAGCGCACCACGCCCAGCGAGTCCTTGCTGCCGCCCTTGTACGTGTACAGGGTCAGCGCACCGTTCTTGACATCGCCCTTCTCGTCGAACGAGATCGTGCCGGTCACGCCCTTGTAGCCGCTGGTCTTGGCCAGCACCGGCAGGTACTTGGCCGGGTCGGACGAACCGGCCTTGACCATCGCGTCGACCATCACGTTGACCGAGTCGTAGACGTAGGGCGAATAGATCTGCACGTCGGCGTTGAACTTCTTCTTGAACTTGACCTTGAAGTCCTCCATGCCCTTGGTGGCGGCAGCGTCCTTGGGGTCGATGCCGCCGGCCTCGGCGCAGATCACCTGGCCGTCGGCCATGGTGCCCGCGGCCAGCTTGGGCAGTTCGCCCGAGCAGATGCCGTCGCCGCCCATGAACTTGGCGTTGATGCCCAGTTGCTTCATCTGGCGCAGCATCGGGCCGGCCACGGCGTCCATGCCGCCGAAGAAGACGATGTCCGGGTTCTTGGCCTTCAGGCTGGTCAGGATGGCGGTGAAGTCCGTCGCCTTGTCGTTGGTGAACTCACGGCCCACGGTGGCGCCGCCGGCGGCCTTCACGCCCTTCTCGAACTCGTCGGCCACGCCCTGGCCGTAGGCCGTGCGGTCGTCGATGACGGCGATGCTCTTGCCCTTGAGCTGCGTCACGGCGTACTTGCCCAGCGTGCCGCCCAGGTGGACGTCGTCGGCGACGACGCGGAAGGTGGTCTTGTAGCCCTGGCGCGTGTACTTCGGGTTCGTGGCCGAGGGGCTGATCTGCGGGATGCCGGCGTCGCTGTAGATCTTCGAGGCCGGGATCGAGGTGCCCGAATTCAGGTGGCCGATGACGCCGTTGACCTTGCTGTCGACCAGCTTCTGCGCCGCAGCCGTACCCTGCTTGGGGTCGGCGCCGTCGTCTTCGGCCAGCAGTTCGAACTTGGCCTTCTTGCCGCCGATCATCACGCCCTTGGCGTTGAGTTCGTCGATCGCCATGCGGGCGCCGTTCTCGTTGTCCTTGCCCAGGTGCGCGATGGCGCCGCTGGTCGGGCCGACGTGGCCGATCTTGACGATCAGGTCCTGTGCGAAGACCGAGCCACCCATCATCAGGGCCGCGGCGCCGATGATCACGTTCAGTTTGACTTGCATGCAAATACCTCCGGTTGGAATGTCGACGCGAAAGCGCGTGAAGACGTGAAAAAAGTCAGCCGGACACGATAACCCAAAAGCTGCGCCCTCCGAAACAGGGCTTGCGCCAGGGGCGATGTTCATCGTGGCGGCGGGCGGCCCAGGGCTCGCGCCACGGTCTGCTCGACCAGCGTGCGCAAGGCCGAGCCGAGCTCGTCACGGGCGTCGCGGATGAGCCCGTCGGCGGCGCGCGCCAGCGCCGGCGCCAGCGCCTCGCGCAGCCGCGCTTCCAGCAGCAGGTCGATGCGCGGCGCCAGTTCACCCAGCACGCGATGGACCAGCCTCTCTTCGTCGATGGCAGCGGGCTCGGCCAGGGCGTGCTCGGCGCCGGCTGGCGGTCCGGCCGCGGCGCCGTCGGCCGGGTGATCGGGCTCGTCCGCGCCGACGCCATGCACACCGACCGGGTGGCCACCCTCGCGACCGATCTCGACGACTTCGGTCAAGGTCGGCAGGCGGTCGGCGCTCACCGGCCGATCATCCATCGCGCCCAGTGCCGCCTCCATGGTGCTTGATGCTCAGCCCGGCGGCCTTGTAGGCGCGCCAGCGCTGGCGGCCGAGGTCGGCCTCGTCGGCCGCGTCGGCGACGATCTCGATCAGGCGCTCGAGCGCGCCCGGATCGGCGGGCGCCTGGGCACCCAGGTTCACCAGCAGCCTCGGTGCCCCGGCGGCAGGTGCCGCGGCGGCGGCGTCGGTGGCGAGCCAGATCGGCGTGCGGGCCGCCACGGCCGCACCGGCGCCCGGCACGCGCACGTGGGGCACGAAGTCGCGCTCCTCGAAGGTCCACAAGGCGCGGTCGAGTTCGCCGAGCCGCGGGCCGGGCGCCGTCACCAGCACCCGGGCGCCCTGGCGGTAGGCCTTGCGCAGCAGCCGGCAGGCAAAGCCGACGGGGTCGGCCACACCGGTGTGGAACTCGACTTCGGTCAAGGCCGCCGCAGAGGGGTGCACGGCACCTCGCGTCAGGCGGCGCGCCCGAGGACGAAGTGGGTGAGCAGCGGCACCGGGCGCCCGGTCGCGCCCTTGGCCGCGCCGCTCTTCCAGGCCGTGCCCGCGATGTCCAGGTGGGCCCAGCGCAGCTTGGCGGTGAAGCGCTTGAGGAACATCGCCGCCACCACCGCGCCGCCGGTGCCGTCGCCGATGTTGGCCATGTCGGCGAAGCTGCTCTTCAGGCCTTCGTCGTACTCGTCGTCCAGCGGCATGCGCCAGGCCGGGTCGCCGGCGGCGTCTCCGGCGGCCTGCAGTTCGCCGGCCAGCGCGTCGTCGGGGCTGAACAGGCCCGAGCGGTGGTGGCCCAGCGCCGTGATGCAGGCCCCGGTGAGGGTGGCGATGTCGACCACCGCGGCGGGCGCGAAACGCTCGGCGTAGGTCAGCGCGTCGCACAGGATGAGGCGGCCCTCGGCGTCGGTGTTGAGGATCTCGATGGTCTGGCCCGACAGGCTGGTGACGACGTCGCCGGGCTTGATGGCGCGGCCGCTGGGCATGTTCTCGCAGGCCGGGATGATGCCGATGAGGTTGACCTTGGCCTTCAGCCCGGCGACGGCCCGCAGCGTGCCCAGCACGCTGGCGGCACCGCCCATGTCGAACTTCATCTCGTCCATCTTCGCGCCCGGCTTGAGCGAGATGCCGCCGGTGTCGAAGGTGATGCCCTTGCCGACGAGCACGATGGGCGCCACCGTCTTGGCCGCGCCGTGGTAGCGCGCGACGATGAACTTCGGCGGCTCGTCCGAGCCCTGCGCCACGGCCAGGAAGGAACCCATGCCGAGCTTCTCGCAGTCCTTGCGCTCCAGGATCTCGACCTTCAGCCCATGGTCCTTGGCCAGCTTCTTCGCCTGCTCGGCGAGATAGCTCGGCGTGCAATGGTTGGCCGGGCGGTTGGCGCATTCGCGCGCCAGCGTCGTGCCCGCAGCCACGGCCTGGCCGATGCGCAGGCCGGATTCGATGGCGGCGACCTCGGTCTTGGCGCAGACCACGGTGACGCTGGCCAGCCGGGCCGGCGCCGGGGCGCTGGGCTTGGTCTCGCGGTAGAGGTAGGTGGCTTCGCTGACGGCGGCCACCAGGGCCTCGGCGAGCGCGCCATGCCAGGCCAGGGTGCCGGTGGCGGCCACCGTGAGCTGCTTGGCACCGCTGCTCTTCACGTAGCCCAGGGCCAGGCCGAGGGCGCGGCGCAGCGCCTTGGCCGAGCCGTCGCCGGCATGGGCATAGACGACGCGCGTCGCCTTCACGCCCTCGACCCGGTGCGCATACAGCGTCTGCCCGGCCTTGAAGGCGAAGTCGCCTTCCTTCACCGCCGTGCCCAGCACGCTGGCCAGTGCGGCGTCCAGGTTCTCGGGCAACTCGGTCCCGCTCACCAGGACGAGCAGTGCGTCGGTGGCCAGCTTGGCCAGCCCCGCGGCCCCGGCCACCTGCGTCTTGAAGTCCATAATTCCGCCCGTCACTTAAAGCGCAAGATGTTATTCGATTCGACTGTGCGTCGCGAGCTCGCCAGGGGCTTCGGAGCCACCCTGGTGGTCATCCTGACCATCGTGCTCACGATGTTCCTCATCCGCACCGTCGGCCAGGCTGCCGACGGCGCCGTGGCGCCGCAGGACGTGGTGCTGCTGCTGGGCTACGTGGCCCTGGGCCACCTGCCGACGATGATGGCGCTGTCGCTGTTCGTGGCCGTCGTGATCACGCTCGGCCGCATGTACCGCGACAGCGAGATGGCGATCTGGTTCGCCAGCGGCGTCGGCCTGACGCGCTTCGTGCGGCCGGTGCTGCGCACGGGCTGGCCGGTGCTGCTGGTCGTCGGGCTGCTGCTGCTGGTGGTCTGGCCCTGGGGCAACCTGAACAGCATGGAGCTGCGTGACCGCTACCAGCAGCGCTCCGACCTTTCACGCATCACGCCGGGCGTGTTCCAGACCTCCAGCGACGGCCAGCGCGTGTTCTTCATCGAGCGCGAAAGCAGCGACGGCGTCAATGCGCGCAACGTCTTCATCCTGGGCCAGCAGGAGCATGGCGAGTCGGTCACCTCGGCGCGTGCCGGCAGGCTGGAGAGCGAGGGCGACGACCGCTACCTGGTGCTGGAACGAGGGCAGCGCAACGACGTCGACCGCGAGTCCGGCGAGCGCACGCTGTCCAGCTTCGAAAGCTACCGCGTGCTGGCCAGCGAGCACGCGGCGCACGCCGCCGAGAGCGTGCCGCCCAAGGCCACGGGTACGCTGGAACTCATTCGCAGGCCCAGCCCGCGCAACGAGGGCGAACTGACCTGGCGCTTCGGCCTGCTGCTGGGCGCGGCCAACCTGCTGCTGCTGGGCATCGGCCTGGCGGCCACCAACCCGCGCCGCGCCAGCAACTGGAACCTGCTCTTCGCGCTGCTGGCCTTCGTCGTCTACTACAACCTCATCAACCTCTCGCAGGCCTGGGTGGCGGGCGGGCGCATGGCGATGGGGCCGGCGCTGCTGGGGCTGCACGGCGCCGCCTTCGCCTTTGCGCTGGCCCTGCTGTGGTGGCGCGACCATGCGGCGGTGACGCGCTGGGGCCGGCGGACGGCCGGGGCGACGCCATGAGCCTGCCCGCATGAAGACGCTGCGGCGCCTGCTCTACCGCGACATCGCCGCCTCGGTGATGTTCGTGGCGCTGGCCTTCCTGTCGCTGTTCTTCTTCATCGACTTCGTCGACGAGCTCGACGGCGTCGGCCGCAACGGCCGCACCGCCTGGCATGCGCTGCTGGCGGCGGCTCTGGAGCTGCCGGGCCACTTCTACGAGCTGTTCCCGATCTCGGTGCTCATCGGCACCATCTACTCGCTGGCGCGGCTGGCGCAGTCCTCGGAATTCACCATCCTGCGCACCGGTGGCCTGGGGCCGGGACGGGCGCTCGGGCTGCTGGCGGTGCTGGGCGTGGCCTTCGGTGCCATCACCTTCGTCACCGGTGACTTCATCGCCCCGGCCAGCGAGCGCGAAGGCGTGCTGCTGAAGGCGCGGCTGGGCGGCGGCCTGAAGCTCGAGGGTGCCGGCGCCTGGCTGAAGGAGAAGCACGGCACCCCGGAGGGCGAGCGCAGCTATTCGGTCAACGTGGCCGGTGCCAGCGGTGCCGGGGCGCTGGCCGGCATCCGCATCTTCGAATTCGATGGCGACGGCCGCCTGGTCTCGCGTACCGAAGCGCGCGAAGGCCGCGTCGACGACCGCGGCAACTGGCTGCTCACCGATGCGGAAGTCACGCGCTGGCCGCGTGCGCGCAGCGACGACGCCACCCCGGTGGAGGTGCAACGGCAGCCCCAGCTGGTCTGGCCCAGCACGCTGACCGCGGGCGTGGTCGCCGCCGCGGTGCTGCCGCTGGCCAGCATGACGACGGCCGAGCTGTGGCGCTACAGCGCCCATCTGGACCAGCAGGCGCAGGCGGTGCAGACCTACAGCATCCGCTTCTGGCGCAAGGCGCTGTACCCGCTGGCCTGCCTGGTGATGATGGCGCTGGCGCTGCCCTTCGCCTACATGCACGCGCGCAGCGGCGGCATCAGCCTGAAGGTCTTCGGCGGCATCATGCTGGGCATCAGCTTCGTGCTGCTGAACAACCTCTCGGGCCACATCGGGCTGCTGCGCGGCTGGACGCCCTGGGTCGCCGCGGCCACGCCCAGCCTGCTCTACCTGCTGCTGTCGATGGCCGCCTTCGCCTGGCTCGTGCGTTACCGTTGACGCCATGCTTCCCGGTCTGCTCCTCTTCGCCCACGGCGCGCGCGACCCGCAATGGGCACGCCCCTTCGAGGCCGTCGCCGAGCGTGTGCGGCTGGCGCGGCCGGGCCTGCCGGTGGCCCTGGCCTACCTCGAGTTCATGAACCCCGGGCTGGTCGAGGCCGGCGTGCAGCTGGTGGGCGGCGGCTGCACCGACGTCGCCGTGCTTCCGCTCTTCCTGGGCGCCGGGGGCCATGTGCGCAAGGACCTGCCGCTGCTGCTGGAGCGCCTGCGCGCGGCCTGCCCCGGGGCGCGCTTCGGGCTGCTGCCGGCGGTGGGCGAGATCGACAGCGTGGTCGCCGCCATGGCCGCGGCGGCGGTGGCGGCACTGGAAGGCGCGCCATGAACCTGCACCAGTTCCGCTTCGTGCAGGAGGCCGTGCGCCGCCAGCTCAACCTCACCGAAACCGCCAAGGCCCTGCACACCTCGCAGCCCGGCATCAGCAAGGCCATCCTGGAACTGGAGGGCGAGCTGGGGGTGGACATCTTCGTGCGCCATGGCAAGCGCCTGAAGCGCGTCACCGAGCCGGGGCTGCAGGTGCTGAAGTCGGTGGAAGTGATCATGCGCGAGGTCGCCAACCTCAAGCGCATCGGCGAGGAATTCTCCAAGCAGGACGCCGGCACGCTGTCCATCGCCACCACCCACACCCAGGCGCGCTACTTCCTGCCCGGGCCGGTGGCCCAGCTGCGCAAGCGCTACCCCAAGGTGCAGGTGGTGCTGCACCAGGGCATGCCCGAGCAGGTGGCGCGCATGCTGCTGGACGACGTCGCCGAGATCGGCCTGGCCACCGAAGCCCTGGCTGCGCACGACGAGCTCATCACCCTGCCCTGCTACGAATGGCAGCACGTGATGGTGGTGCCGGCAGGCCACCCGCTGGCCGCGCTGGAACGGCCGACGCTCGAACAGCTGGCGGCCTTTCCACTGGTCATGTACCAGCCCACGGTGACCGGCCGCACGCGCATCGACCAGGCCTTCGAGCGCGCCCACCTGCGGCCGCTGGTGGCGCTGGAGGCCATCGACTCCGACGTCATCAAGACCTACGTGCGCCTGGGCCTGGGCGTGGGCATCGTCGCCGAGGGATCGATGCGCACCGAGCCGGCCGAGCCCGACCTGGCCTGGCGGCCGCTGGGCCACCTGTTCGGCAGCAACGTCACGCGCGTGGCGTTCAAGCGCGGCGCCTACCTGCGCCAGTTCGTGCTGGCCTTTGCCGAACTGCTGTCGCCACGGCTGACCCCGGCGCTGCTGGAACGCGCCATGGCCGGCCAGGGCAGCGACTACGAACTCTGAGACCGGGCCCCCGACCATGACCGAGCTTGCCGAGCACACCCCCGCCATCGAAAGCCGCCTGCCGCGCGTGGGCACCACCATCTTCACCGTGATGTCGGCGCTGGCCGCCGAGGTCGGCGCCGTCAACCTGGGCCAGGGCTTCCCCGACTTCGACTGCGACCCCGCGCTGCTGGCGCATGTGGGCGACGCGATGCGCGAGGGCCTGAACCAGTACCCGCCGATGACTGGCGTGCCGCAGCTGCGGCAGGCGGTGTCGGACAAGGTCGCCGCGCTCTACGGCCGCCGCTACGACCCGGCCACCGAGATCACGGTCACCGCCGGCGCCACCCAGGCCATCCTCACCGCCGTGCTGTGCTGCGTGCACCCGGGCGACGAGGTCATCGTGCTCGAGCCCTGCTACGACAGCTACGCGCCGAACATCGAACTTGCCGGGGGCCGCGTCGTGCGCGTGCCGCTGACGCCGGGCAGCTTCCGCCCCGACTTCGACCGCATCGCCGCCGCGCTCGGCCCGAAGACGCGGCTGCTGATGATCAACAGCCCGCACAACCCCAGCGCCACGGTGTGGTCGCGCGCCGAGATGCTGCAGCTGGCCGAACTGCTGGCGCCGACGCAGGTGCTGCTGCTGGCCGACGAGGTCTACGAGCACATGGTCTTCGACGGCGTGGCGCATGTCAGCGCGGCGTCGATCCCGGCGCTGGCGGCGCGCGCCTTCGTCGTCAGCAGCTTCGGCAAGACCTACCACGTCACCGGCTGGAAGGTGGGCTACGTGGCCGCACCCGCGGCGCTGAGCGCCGAGTTCCGCAAGGTGCACCAGTTCAACGTCTTCACCGTCAACACGCCGGTGCAGCATGCGCTGGCCCGCTACATGGCCGACCCCGCGCCGTGGCGCGATCTGCCGGCCTTCTACCAGCGCAAGCGCGACCTCTTCCGCAGCGGCCTGGCCGCCACTCGGCTGCGGCCGCTGCACACCCAGGGCAGCTATTTCCAGCTCGTCGACTACCAGGCCGTGAGCCCGCTGCCCGAGGCCGACTTCTGCCAGTGGCTGACGCGCGAGATCGGCGTTGCCGCGATCCCGGTCTCGGCCTTCTACGAGGGCGGCTACGAACAGGGGCTGGCGCGGCTGTGCTTCGCCAAGCAGGACGAGACCCTGCACCGCGCGCTGCAGCGCCTGCAGCGCCTGTGAGGCGCAGGCGCGGCGCGCTCAGCGCCGGTGCGGGAAGGGCTGGGTGTCTTCGAGCGCGTCGAAGATGCTGGCCTGGCGCTCGCCTTCCAGCGTCACGTCCAGGTCCAGCGGCGCGGTCGCCCGCGCTTCCTGCGGCAGCGCGCCGGCGTCGTGCCGCCCCTGTTCGATGGGTGCCGGCGCGGTGCTGCTGAAGTCGCCGCCATCGGCCAGCGGCAAGAGCAGGTCGATATGGCCGGTGTCGGCGGCTTCGCGGTCCATCAGGTCGCGTGCCAGGGCGTACAGGAACAGCACCTCGCGGTAGGCCGGCAGGTCGAAGAGGTCGCCGCGTGACTTGCGGAAGAGCAGCGCCTCGAGCTCGGCCATCCCGTCCAGCGGGCGCGGCCACACCTGCTGCAGGCGCGGGATCACGCCGGGGTAGTCTTCCAGCGCACGGCCGCTCTGCAGGTCGACGTCCCAGTCGGGCGCGTAGGCGTTGAAGCGCTGGTTGAAGCGCCCGCGCGTGCGCTCGTAGTCGGCGCGGTCGCCACGGCGGCGGTAGATCTCGAGCAGCTTCAGGTAGGGCAGCGGGCTGCTGCCGCCGGTGTGCCGCAGATGCTCCACCAGCAGGTCGATGGCCGAGCCGTCCTGGCCCAGCACGACGAAGAAGTCGGCCTGCTGTTCGAGGTCGATGAGCTCCTCGATCGAGACGTCGCGCGCGCGCTGCTCGTCGATGCCCGCGAGCGGGTTGGGCAGCGGCATGGTGCGCTGGATGGCGGGCACGGAGTCGGGCTCGGGCTGCGGCGTCGCGGGCGGCGCCGTCACGGCCGTGGCCGCGGGGCGTGTCGGCGCCGACCAGGGGTCGGCCGGGGCCGCAGGCGGCCAGGCCGGCGCGGCACGCGAGCGCGGTGGCGCCGGCGTGGCCAGCTTCATCGCGGTGGTGACGAAGGGGATCGGCGCGGTCGGTGACCGGCTGGGCTGGGCTTCGCCCGTGGCCGGGGTCAGCGCCTCGGGGGCGCCTTGCCAGTCCTCCTGGTGCGCGCGCTGCGCGGCGGCCAGGCGCCAGGCCAGCCAGGCCGCCATGCCGGCCAGCAGCAGCGCCGCCGCGGCCAGCGGCCAGACCCAGCGGCCGGCATCGTCGCTGCGCGCCAGGCGCTCGCGCAGCAGGCCCGCCTGCTCGCTGGCGGCCTGGGCCTGGCGGC
>CAIWPS010000265.1 GCA_903914615.1 uncultured beta proteobacterium
CCACGGCCTTGAGGAAGCCGCGGCGCAGCGCGTCCTGGGGGAACAGCGCCTTCACCAGCGCCGCTTCCATGAACGAGCGGCCCAGGGTTTCGGGGTCGACATCGGCCGTGGCATGGGCCTGCGGGGCGTGGTCGGCGCCGCAGGTGCAGCGCGGCATCAGCGGGCGGTCGCTGTCGTAGGCATCGTAGGGCTGGGCGGCGGTGGCCATCTTTGCAGGCGTATCGGGCACGGGAACTTCCTTGGCGGTGTATCCCTGCACCCAAAGCACGAACCGTGCACGCCTTGAGCGCGCGGCATCCCGCGCCACCGCGGGCGGGTGGTGTGGCCGGGTTCTTGCAAACCGTGGACGACGCCATGCCGCGACGTGCTGCCACCGCCCACAACGACCCCGCCATCGAGGCACTGGACTGGCGTGCGCAGGAAATCCTGCTGCTCAGCCAGGTGATGCGCGGCGTCGGCCAGAGCCTGGCGCCGGCCTTGGTGCTGCGCGAGATGCTGCACCTGATGAGCGAGCTGCTGGGCTTGAACCGCGGCCGCATCGTGCTGGCCGAAGAAGGTGTCGGTGGCCCTCGGGCGGGCGCGGTCGCCACCCCGCTGGCCTGCACCATCGCCCACAGCTACGGCCTGACCCGCGAAGAGGCCGCGCGCGGCCGCTACGGGCCCGGCGAAGGCGTCACCGGCCGCGTGCTGGGCACGGGGCAGCCGGCCATCGTGCAGGACGTCGACGCCGAGCCCGCCTTCCTCTTCCGCGCCGTGCCGCGCAGCCGGCTGCCGCCGGAAACGGTGGCCTTCATCGCCCTGCCGATCGAGGTCGAACGGCGCACGATAGGCGTGCTGGCCTGCCACCGCATCCGCAGCCGCACGCGGCAGCTGGGCGACGACGTGGCCATCCTGAAGATCCTGGCCACCCTGGCCGGACAGATGCTGCAACTGCAGCGCTTCGTGGCCGCCACCACGCGCGGCCTGCAGGAACGCAACGAGCAGCTCACCGCCGCGCTGCAGAGCGCGGCGGCGCGCTACGGCATCGTGGGCACCGCGCCGCCGCTTCTGCACGCCCTGGGCGAGCTGGAACGCGTGTCCAGCGCCACCGCCAGCGTGCTTCTGCTGGGCGAATCGGGCACCGGCAAGGAACTGTTCGCGCGCGCGCTGCACCTCAGCAGCCCGCGCCGCGACGCGCCCTTCATCAAGGTCAATTGCGCCGCCATTCCCGAAGCCCTGTTCGAGAGCGAACTCTTCGGCCACGAACGCGGGGCCTTCACGGGCGCCCAGGGCGAACGCGCCGGCTGGTTCGAGCTGGCGCACGGCGGCACCATCTTCCTCGACGAGATCGGCGAGCTGCCGCTGGCGCTGCAGACCAAGCTGCTGCGCACGCTGCAGGAAGGCACCATCGTGCGGCTGGGCGGCAAGAGGGAAAAGAAGGTCGACGTGCGCCTGGTGGCTGCCACCCACCGCGACCTGGAACTGGAGGCCGCGCGCGGTCACTTCAGGCGCGACCTGTTCTACCGGCTCTACGTCATCCCCATCCGCCTGCCCAGCCTGCGCGAAAGGCACGAAGACATTCCGCTGCTGGCGCTGCATTTCCTGAACCGTGCCAACCAGGCCCACCAGCGCAACGTGAACCTGACGCCCGAGGCGCTTGCGCAGCTGGCCGGCCACGCCTGGCCGGGCAACATCCGCGAACTGGGCAACGTGATCGAACGCATGGTGTTGCTGGCCGAGGTGCCGCTGGTGAACGCAGCGGCCGTGCAGCGCCTTCTGCGGGATACCCGCAGCGGCCCGGCACCCGAGCGCGCGCCGCCGCCGGTGGCGGTGACGCCGGCGCCGCCCGAGCTGCCGGCAGGGGATGCGGCCACCGGCTCGCCCGTGCGCGACTACTGGCCGGCCACCTCGCACCCGGTGCA
>CAIWPS010000266.1 GCA_903914615.1 uncultured beta proteobacterium
TCAGACTGAAACGGGCGTCCACGATCGCTGAAATTCGCAGTCAACTCTCGTGACACGGTCACGAGAATCTGCTTGCCATAGGTTTGCCAAGTGGCACAGGACCAAAAGCCCGCAACCCGTCGCCTCAGAAGGTTGGATCAGTCTCCTGCGTCCTAAGCCGTTCCACGACCTTGGCCGGCGTCCTGAAGTAGCGCGCCTCGGACCCGCACCCGGCCTCGATCCAATCCAGTGCCAGTTCGTCGTACGCGGGCACCCAGCCGCCACCCTGTCGCAGCAGCATTGCCGGATTGAGCAGGTAGTGTCCGTGCCGGGATCGTGCGAAGAGCTGGCGGGCCGGCCGGTACGTGCTAGTGACCTCGGCGCGCGCAAGCACCTGATTGACGTAGCTGCGCTTGCGCCGCTTGTCGCTCCACAGGTGGGGCGGCAGCCGCTCGAGCACCTCGTGCAACTGCTCGGCAAAGAATCCGTCGCCGTACTTCCACGGTTCGGCCGAACGTAGCGCGCAACCGGACCATTGCGTCTTCAGCCCCGCCATCATGAGCGTGAGCACCCAGTATTCGCCCTGGTGTCGTTCGATGCGCACGAGGCGCCCGTCGGTCTGCACGTCCAGCGCCGCCGGCGCCAATGCGTCGAAGAGCGCCGCCAGCCCGACTCCAGCGAAGCCCGCCTCCTCCATCGCTCGGCTGACAGCTTGCATCCACGCCGTGAGCCCGAACTCATCGCGCAGTTCCGGGTCGGCGCCCTTGGCCAGCAGTGCCCGTACCAGCGGCAGGTTGCCGGCGCGCGCGGCCAGCATCAGCGGGGTCGCACCCACTGGCGTGAGGTGGTCGATGCCGTGCACGTCGCACAGGCGGAGGATGTCCTTGAAGTTCTTCGCCGCGTAGGCCTGCAGGTGGCGTTGGTGCGATGCGGCCACGGTGCGGCGGGTCTGGGTTTCCAGGATGTCCCATTCGGTCAGGTACATGCGTCGGGACAACGTGGTGCCGGCCCGGTTGAATTCGCCACCCTCGGCCATGCCTCGGGCGGGCAGGAAGGGCGTTGCCGCCAGGCGCTCGATCCAGCGATGCTGCCCGTGCCACAGCGCATAGTCGAACAGCGTCTGACGAAGCTTGTTGCTCGGATTGGCCGGGTCCAGCGCCTTCGGGGCCAGCTCTTCGATGAGCTTGCGGCCCCACGGCGTCCAGGGCACCGGCTTGCCTTGCAGGAAGGTCTCACGAATAGCCCGCGACTGCTCCTCCTTGCCCTGCAGTTCAAGCCTGCGCGCCTCTTGGGCCCACTCCTCTTTGGTCGACGTCTGCGTGGCGCCGGTGCGCGCCTCGCCTGCTTTCAAGCCCATGAGCTCGAACAGCGGGTGCCCGGTATCGGACTCGACGATGGTGAGGCTTTGCACCGCGCGCGTCATCGCCACGTACAGCGCGTTGACGTAGAACTTGTACAACTCCAGCGACTTGTCGCCCTTGTCCTTGGCACGGCGGTATTCGAGTTCGTCGCGCAGGAGGTCCTCACGGGTGACGCCCTCGCAGACTTCGGCATACGCCGCTCGCTGCCCAGACACGATGCCCATGATCACCACGTGCGGGTACTCCAGGCCCTTGGCTTCGTGCACCGAGAAAATCAACGGAGTGCGGAACAGCGCTCGCGCTGCGATCTTGTCCTCGTCGCGCAGGACGATCACGGCGTGGCGCGCCGACGCGCGCGTGGCTGCGTCGATCTGCTTGAGGGCCGATTCCTTGGCCTGGATCAGCGTCACCTCGCCCGGCTCTTCCGAGGTGCTTTGGACCAGGAAGTTGCTCTCGCGGTCGATCGATCCGAACCGTGCCTGCTTGATCTTCAGCAGCGTGTTGGCCAGATCGGTCACCGCTCGCGTGTTGCGGAAATTGGCCTGCAGCACGTGGAGTTGCTGCCGCTGCGCCTCTTCGCCGGCCAGGCCTTGCCAGAACAGCGTCTTGACCGCCGCCCAGCTGAAGAAGTTGGGGTGCACGATCTGGTTGGAATCGCCACACAGCAGGAATTGACCCGGCGTCTTCAGGCAGGCCAGCACCAGTGCAAGCTGCACGGCAGTGAGGTCCTGCACTTCGTCGATGACGATGAAGTCATAGGTGGGCTGGGCCCGTGCTCGCCATTCGTGAGCGACAAGGTTGAGGTCAAACTGGTTTGTCTCCTCGAGCCACTGCCGGTATCGGCCGAAGAGGGTATGCGCCGCATCGCGCGTCGACGGGGTCAACAGGCTCTGGCGTTGACCCAGCTCGAGATACTCGGCCAGACTCAGTGGACCCGAAGGCCGGGCGCCGATGACGCCGCGGAACTCTTCGAACAGGGCGTGCGCGTCGAGGTCTCCCAGCACCTTGGCGGCCGCGCGATTGCGGTCGAACCAGCCGCGGAAGGCGTTGAAGCTGACCTCGCGCCCTCGTGGGACTTGCAGTGTCTCGACGAACTCGCGCAGGCTCAGGAATTCGGCCTCCTGGGCTGCATTTTCGTATCCGTGCGAGTCGTACAGCTCGCGTGCCGATTGCGCCAGGTAGGCCGACTGCGTGACGTAGACCACCCTGCCTTCGGCCTCGCGCAGCTTGGCCAGCGTAACGGCGGTCTTTCCCGAGCCGGCCGAGCCCACGATCACCAGCGGAGCGGGCAGCCGGCGCACAGCCTCCTGTGCGTTGTCGAAGACGATGGGCTTGTCCAGCAGTTCGAACTCGGCCCGCGTGGGGTGCAGCCAGCGTAGTGGCAGCGCCTGCGTGCCGGGTTGTGTCGGCTCGACGCTCGGCTCATGCTCAATCTTGGCTTCGTCCACCAACGCACCGCGCAAGAAGCGGGATTTCTCATAGGCGTGGTTCTCGATCACTTCCAGCGCCAGGCACACGTTCTGGCCGCCGCAGCGGGCGAACTGCAGCAGCAATCGGTTACTGTGATCCAGCTTGGCTCGGTAGTAGCTGCCAACATGCAGCTTCTTGACGTCCGGGCTCTTGAAGTCATCGGCCTCGATGGCCAGGCGGACCTTGGCGAAGGCGGTTTTCACGCGCCGAAGGTCAAGATCCTTGTACTGAAGCAATCGCATGGCCGCGGCAGGATCGGTCGGGACGTACTGCAGAAGTTCCGAGGTAGGTCAGCCGTGCCCAGCTGACGGCAATGCATCAAGGAACTCCGCAGACACGCCAACGCAATGCTCAAAGCTCGGTTGGTAGCCCAGAACCGCGATCGCCTCGAAGCTCGCAAGCAACCCGGGCCCAGGGTTTCGAATCTGCGCCAGGAACTGCTCGCGATGACGCACCAAGAAGGGACCTGCTCGCGCCAATTTTTCGGGTTCTCGCTCGATGACCAACGACAAGTCGAAGAGATCCCGCGCTGCGACCCGATCGCCACGGTGGTACATCTTTTTGGCGATGATCTCTGCCGCCGCCTCCACCTTCACCTGTCGGCCCATGATCTCCCAGACGTCCCAAGCGCACTCCAATAGGTTGGGGGCAGCCACGAAATCAATCTCCCCCTCCTCGAACTGCAGCTTGACGAAGGACGCCGCCATCTCGGTGTAGTCCTGCGTGAGGTCGGCCGCCGTTTGGCTCAGTCGTGGGGTTACGTACCCGAGGTACTGGGCATCCGGCACGAAGATATCGATGTCCTTGCTCAGGCGATGTCCATATCGGAACATCAGCACCGTCCCGCCGCCGAACGTCCAGAACGGGTCCTGCAGTCCACCGTAACGAACGAAGTCATCGACCAATGCCAGAGCACGGGGAAACAGGGTTTCCCACGGACCGCTGGGCAGCTTCGGCGTCATGCCCACAGGCCGTGCCGATGGATGGATAGCGACTTGGCCAGCTTCTCTACGTTGCGCCACACAGTGCGCGGGCGCACGTGCTCACGGGAGGCTGCCTCCTCCACGGCCATCACGATGACAGGCAACGGGGCCTCATCGAGCATGTGGGCTATGTGCGCCACAAACAACGGCGGCACATCGCCCGTGGCGAGCGCCTGACCCAGCACGTCGGGCTCCAACTCGCGGGCGTAACTGACGCTGGCGGTCTTGGCGGCCATCCACAAACCCCTCTTCCTGTCCCTCGAGTCTTTGGTAGGCGGGGTGACATCCAGCCCCAGGATCGCCATCACCTGTGCGACTCTATTGAAGCCGAGGTCCTTCAGCGCCCCGGCCTCCAGACCCACAATAGTCTGACGCGACAAGCCGCTCATCTGCGCCAATTTGGCCTGCGTGATACCGAGGGCATCGCGCCGTGTGCGAATCGCGCTGCCAACAGTGTTGAGGTCCATGATGTTTCGGGTTGCCGAAAACTTGAAATGTCTTATATTTTGGACATTCTAGTCGAACCGTCTGAATGGCGCAAAGACTCGCGGCGACATGTCGCCCATTGGGTTGCGCGCACGCAGCCCCGTGGCGGTACTGTCGACATCGCCGTCGAAGGCCTGAGCGACCAGGTTGATGGAGCCCGCGATCTCCTCGAGTCGCTCGCGCACCTGCAGTGGCATCGCATCGTCGTAGCGGACAGACTTGACAGAAACGGACGCCAGGCGCGACACGTCCTCCTTCTTCAGGCCGAGGACCTGCAGCACCTTCTTGGCATCGAAGGCATCGCCCAAGCCGAACTTGAAGAAGTCCGGGGGACCGGTCTGGGCCACGTCACCGCGCGCCGGCCAACATTGGCTCGACGCGCTGGCCATTGACGTAGACATCCTCTCCTCGAACCTCGATGACCATCGTGCCGAACTTGCCGTTCCAGATGTAGGCGTGCGCGCTCGACCCCTTCGTCGCCACTGGGGGCGGCCTGACCGGATGCGCGGTCGAATCCCCCCAGCCCATGAAGCCCGGTCGGGTCACGCTCGCCGCCATGGTCGGTGCACTCCATGCGGGCGCAGCGCCTTCCGCCCGGGCCAGGCCGACAGGCATGAGGGCAGCGGTCGCGCCGCCCGATGCGCACGCCAGTGACATCAGAACCAGAGCCAGATTCGGCGCAGCCAGGCAGGAGCGCGCTCGGGCTTGGGGCGATAGTGCTGGCGGGTCATCGAGTACATGGCAGTCTCTCCTTGGGGGAAGAAACTGTATATTCAACCAGCACTGTATGCAACAACAGATGTTCGCCTTTCGAGGCCGTGGCCGATCAGACCGCCGCGTCCGTGGCGACTCGGAATCTCTGTGCTCGGTCACCGGGGCACGGCCGAGCGCCCAGCCGGCTGCTCACGAGTCCCGGATGTCAGCGGCTGGAGCGGCCGCAGCGGAGCTGCGACGGCGCTGATCAGCTTGGACTGCGGCCTGGGGACCTCAAGGAATCGTGACCGGGCTTGCCCGCCCCTGTTGCGAGCCAACCTGTCATCACGCTGCTCCAGTCCGGCAGATAATCGAACGACCTGATTTCAGTATTGTCGATCTCGAGCCGGGCAGCCAGTCCAGGCAGCGCATGCTCGAAGGCCCGGTAGCGATTCCAGATCGCCAGCGCCCCGCGCGTCGGTTGCTCTGGGCCCTTCTTCGCGCTCAGAAACCCTCTCACCGCGGAGACCATCTTGCGTGGTTCGCCACCATGGATCTTCGGGTCCTGACCGGAGAGGTCGCTCAGGGTTTGTTTGTCGCGGAAGGGCACGGCGTCGAGCAGCAGGAAGTCGCGCCGCGGCTTGCCCACCACGGGCTGCGCGAACCTGAACGCGCCCATGGCCAATCCGGCTTCGAAGGGCATGTTGAACCTGGGCAGCTTCGACGTTTCCGAGACCTCGACGCGAGAGATGTCGTGGATCGAGTAGCACGACTCGCTGATGATGCGCACGATCTTGTCGATGCGCATCTCGCCGGCGCCGGTGTCTTCGACCGCGAGCCGCGCGATGAAGCCGCAGTCGTGGATGGTGAAGACCATCGCATGCAGCAGCTGCAGATATTCGTCGTCGAACGGGCAGTTGACGAAGACGCAGCGCTCGAACGGCAGCGCGGTGCGGTTCAATCGGTTCTGGCGAGGACTTTGCTGATCTGCTCTTGCGTGAGGTGCTTGGGCCGCAACGCAGAGCGGTAGACCTCAAAGCCGTCGACGACAGTCACGAGCGCAGCGACACGACGCGCGCCGGCTCGCGGCTCGGCCTTGGTGCGAGCTGCGGTGGGTACTGCCTTGGCGCGGCTGGTCTGCTTCATGGTGCGTGGATTATCGGCTGACTGCACAACCCGCACAAGACGCGGAACTGCGCGCCGCCTGGTCGTCCCTGACTCGCAGAGTGCCGTGCCGGGCACAGGTCAGTCTTGTTTGAAGGCCACTAGGAAGACAACGACGTCGCCCAGCGCGTGCTCGTGGCAGCGGACGTGGTAAGTCCGTGGCTCCAGGAAGATCCGAATATTGAAGTGCAGGTACGGATCGGGCGCTGAGTCCCGAGCAACCATTTTTTCAGCCACCTCGTCTTCCGCGATAGCCAAAAAGCATGAACGCAACGACACAGGCCACGACGATCAATCCTATAGGCCCAAGGCCCCAACCCATGCCCATGCCCCAGTACAGCCCACCTCCGCCACCAAACAACAACAACAGCACAATCAAGACAAGCAACAGATCCATGATCTTCTCCTACAGGTTGTGTAGCTTTGACTTATCAATTAGGTCTTGCCGAAGGTCAACTTGGCACTGGCCACACAGTTGGACTTGGCATCGCCAGCCAACGCATCGCACTTTTCGATCGCCACCTTGTAGTTGGCGTCACGCTTGTCGGACGCTGCGTCCTTGCGGGCCTCGCCGATCTCCTTCCCCAGCTTGGCATCCGCCAGGGCCTTGACTTCGACGGCCTTGGCTTCCTTGACGCAGACGTCCTTGGGGTTGCCCGTCAGGTCGTCGCAACGCTCCTTGGCCACGGCGTAGTTGGATTCGGCTTTGGCCACCAGCACCTTGTTACGGTCGGACGCCTTGCCGCTGTAGGTGGATTCCAGTTCGGCCAGCGCAACCTTCTCCTTTGCCTTGCCTTCCTCAATGCAGATGTCCTTGGCATTTCCGGCCTGCGAGCCGCAGGCTGCCTTGTCCGATGTGTAGTCCGCCTTGATGCGGGTCTTGGTGGACTGGTAGTCTGACTTGGACATTCCGGCCGCCTGGGCGACCGGCAAAGCCAGCAGAGCTGCGGTCAGAAGTGCAAGCTTGAATGAGGTGCTCTTGGTCATGAGATCTCTCCGAAAATTGGCTGAATGAGGTGCAGGGCCTTCAGGCCCTGCACGACGTCATTCGGCGCTGTAGGTTGTGCCGTAGAACTTGTGCACCCCGGTGGCCCAGGTGCGGTCGGACATCGAAGGCCAACGGTCCTCCTGATTAGCGACGATGTTCAGCAGGCTCAGGATTTGAGCTACCGAGGGTCGAAGATGGGTGTACCGACGACGGGGGTACACCATGGCAATGAATCGCGTGCAGTTTCGTGCGTCCAGCGAAGGCTGGTGCGTTCAGCAGGAGTCAGTCCTGCCGGGGCAAGAGTCAGAGCCCCGTAGCTTGGGTAGCAGAGAGGAGCGAAAGCGATGATCTGAAGCCTACCGACAAACCTTCCATGAGGGAAGGTGCGAGTCACCGGGCCGTAACGCAAGTGAACGCGGATGTGGCCCCGAAAACTTAGCCCCGAAGGCTGAGCCCGCGGAATTGGGGCGAAAGCAGCATGGGCAGCCGAAATCTGACCGACACGGCTGACCACTTCGGCGGGGTGTAAGCGACAGCACGGTGACACAGGACAAACCAAGCAACTGGAGAAGCCCTCCTCGCCCCGGACGAGAAATCGTCGGAAGCAAGGTAGGTCCTATAACCGGTATCCCCGGGAAGTGGATCGAAGGCGAGAGGGTGGCGGACGGGCCCGCGGTAGTGATGAAGCCGGGTAATGCCGGTGGAGCGATGGGGCCCTGCTGCGCTGTGATTCCTCCGACGACATAGGAAGGCAAGGACGAGATGACAAAGGCGTCCGGTAGTTTGCAGGACCTGAGGCGGGGGATATACGTCAAGGCGAAGGCTGACACGTCTTGGCGCTTCTGGGGGCTGTACGTCCACGTGTGCAAGATGGAAACGCTGCAACAAGCGTACTCGCTGGCCAAGAAGAACAATGGCGCGCCGGGCATTGACGGCGTGACGTTCGAGGCCATCGAGATGCACGGCGCGGATGTCTTCCTACAGGGCATACGGGACGAACTGACCACGCGCACCTACAAGCCGCTGCGTGCGCGGCGCACGGAGATACCGAAGGACGGGGGCAAAGTCCGCGTGCTGTCGATCCCCGCGATCCGCGACCGCGTGGTGCAAGGTGCGCTCAAGCTGATCTTGGAGCCGATCTTCGAGGCCGACTTCCAACCAGGGTCATATGGGTACCGGCCGAAACGCACCGCGCATGAAGCGGTGGATCGCGTCGCGAAGGCCATCGTCGAGCACAAGCTGTGCGTCATCGATCTCGATCTGCGCGCCTACTTCGATACAGTGCGGCACGATGTGCTGCTGGGCAAGGTGGCGCTCCGGATCAACGACGATGACGTCATGCATTTGCTCAAGCTGATGCTCAGGGCATCTGGCAAACAAGGCGTCCCGCAGGGCGGGGTGATCTCCCCGCTGCTCAGCAACATCTACCTGACCGAGGTGGATCGGATGCTGGAACGGGCGAAGGCTGCGACCCACAATGGGTGGCGCAGTGCCGTCGAATACGCTCGGTTTGCCGATGACCTGGTGGTCCTCGTTGATGCGCATCCGCGGTATGCGCGGCTGCGGCAGGTGGTGCCCGTGCGACTGCGGCAGGAGTTGGACAAACTTCACGTCGAGGTCAATGAAGAGAAGAGCAAGACGGTGGACCTGGGACGAGGCGACAGCTTCGGTTTCCTGGGGTTCGAGTTCCGGCGCGTTCGCTCGCTACGGGGAAAGTTGCGGCCGCAGTTCACGCCCAAGCTCAAGAAGCGCACGGCGTTGCTGGCCAAGCTGCGGGATATCTTCCGCCGCTTCCGCTCTCAACCGGTTCAGCGAGTGATCGAGCTGATTAACCCGATACTGCGAGGGTGGGTGACCTACTTCGCCATCGGGCACTCTCACTGGTGCTTCAACTTCATTAGGCAGTGGGTGGAGAAGACGGTCAGGCGACATATGCAGCGGGCCCGGGGACGCCGGGGCTTCGGCTGGCAGAGGTGGAGTAGGCAATGGCTGTACGAGACGCTGGGGCTGTTCAACGGCTACCGGGTCCGGTACTTCACGCCGAAAGCATCGCCAGCATGATAGGTCTCATAACCCTTCACGCGAAGCACGCAGGGGAGCGTAGTGCGGGAAATCCGCTCGCTACGTTCGACGTGGCGGGGGCTGGAAACGTGACGACGGCAGCCGGACTGAGGGCCATGGTGAAAACCATGGAGCACCCACCGGAGCCTAATGTCGGCGCGCCAGTCCTCGACCCTACAACGGGGGCTTTCGATGGCTGAGTTCATCCAGCGCTACGGAACCGATGACAAGTGCGAGCAGGCGCTCGTCGCTAGTCGCTGGGCAGACGGATTTCACTGCGAGGCATGTGGCGGGCAAGCGCGCAGCACATTTCGGCGCGATGGTCGGCTGTATTGGCAGTGCGCCGACTGTCCCCACCAGACCAGCCTGATCAGCGGCACGATCTTCCAGGCCTCGAAGTTGCCCCTGTCTCGCTGGTTCCTCGCCATGCACCTGCTGACGCAGGCCAAGAACAACGTCTCCGCGCTCGAACTCAAGCGCCACCTGGGCGTGTGTTATCGAACTGCCTGGCTCGTCAAGCACAAGCTGCTGGAGGTCATGCGGCTTCGCGAGGAAGACCGGCAGCTTACCGGGCGTGTCGAGATCGACGATGCCTACCTCGGGGGCGAGCGCTCCGGGGGCAAGCCCGGTCGTGGCTCGGAGAACAAGATTCCATTCGTCGCGGCGGTGCAGACAACGGAGTCTGGCCACCCGCACCTGGTGTGCTTCTCGCAACGGCCGTTCACGAAGGAATCGATCAGCGACTTCATCGGCCACTCCACGGCGCTGCCGTTGACGCTGGTCTCCGACGGGCTTGGTTGCTTCAAGGTCGCCGCCGAAATGGGTGCAGTCCACGACCGGACAGTCACTGGAGGCGGCAAGGCTTGCGTTGCGCTCGATCAGTTCACCGCGGTCAACATCCTGCTCGGCAACCTGAAGACCGCCATGTCGGGCACCTACCACGCGATCAAGTTCGCCAAGTACGCGGCGCGCTACCTGGGAGAAGTGCAGTACCGCTTCAATCGCAGGTACGACCTGAGATCGATCCTCGGACGACTCATCAAAGCCGCCGTGGCGACCGGTCCCATTTGCGAAGCGTCGATCAGGGTTGCTGAGGTACATCGCTAATCAGGTACTTTGATGAGGTGGCCGGGGAGGGACCACAGAACAGTTCGCACAGCGCAGTTCGTGATAACGTATTACCTTGTGATACCTACATAGGGCCACCCATGACCGCCGCAACCATTCGCCCGGTGGCGATCAAGATCGACGATGACGTCAA
>CAIWPS010000267.1 GCA_903914615.1 uncultured beta proteobacterium
CACCCGTTCGCCACTCGCCACCAGGATTGCTCCCGTGCTGCCGTTCGACTTGCATGTGTAAGGCATGCCGCCAGCGTTCAATCTGAGCCAGGATCAAACTCTTCAGTTCGATCTTGAATTTGCTCTTAGGAATCGAAGTGAACTTCACTTCTATTTCCGCGAGCGTTTAAGGTCAGTAGACCTGACGCGTGCAATTGCTTGCAGTTGTCTGGCACTCGCCTTCAAACGCCCACGCTTATCGGCTGTATGTTGTTAAAGAACCTGCGCCGCCTGCTTTCGCATTTTGCGCTGCTGACCTGTGATCAGCGAAGACCGCGATTCTGACATGTTTTCTGAACCACTGTCAAGCATCTTGCTTTCTTCATTCTCCGATCTGCTTGCTGCCGGCCTCGCTGCGGTTGACCGCATTCGGCAAGCCCTGTGAAGAGCGGAGCCTGCGACTGTAGCACAGCTTTCCCCCCGGGCGCAAGCAAGTCTGAAAACCTGACCCCGGGGCAGCGGGGCAATCAGGCGCTAGTGCACCGCGGCCCGGCTCTGCTGCGCCAGCCGAAGCGCCTCGGCGGGCTGGTCAGACGCCAGCACCAGTGGCAGCTGGCTCACGAGTTGCCGTGTGTCGGCGCGCAAGACGCGCTGCTTGATCGCCGAGATGCGCGCTGGGTGCATCGAGAAGCTGCGCAGGCCCATCGCCAGCAGCAGCTCGGTGAAGGCAGCGTCGCCGGCCATTTCGCCGCAGACACTGACGCCGCGGCCGAGTGCGTTCGCACGCTGGATGGTCTGGTGCAGCAGCTGCAGCACGGCGGGGTGCCACGGGTCGTAGAGGTGTGCCACGGCCTCGTCGGCACGGTCGATGGCCAGGGTGTACTGGATGAGGTCGTTGGTGCCGACGCTGACGAAGTCGAAATGCTGCAGGAAGCGGTCGATGAGCATGGCCGCGGCCGGCACTTCGATCATCGCCCCGACCTCGACGCGGCTGTAGGCACGCCCCGCCTCGTCCAGCTGCAGCCGGGCCCGTGCCAGCGCCTCGAAGATCAGCTTCACCTCGCCCAGTTGCGCGACCATGGGGAAGAGGATGCGCACCTTGCCGAACGCGCTGGCGCGAAGGATGGCGCGCAGCTGTTGGCGGAACATGCCCGGCTCGGCCAAGCTCCAGCGGATGGCGCGCAGCCCCAGCGCCGGATTCAGCCCGTGTTCGTGCCGCAGGTCTTGCTGCGACATGCGCTCCAGGGGCTTGTCGGCGCCGATGTCCACCGTGCGTATCGTCACCGGCAGGCCCCGCAGCGCCACCACGGCATCGCGATAGGCCTCGAACTGCTCGTCCTCGCCGGGCAGGTCGCCGCCGCGGTTCATGAACAGGAACTCGCTGCGGAAGAGACCGACCCCCACGGCACCGGCGGCGAGTGCCCCGGCGGCGTCGCCGGGCAGCTCGATGTTGGCCAGCAGTTCCACCGCCTGGCCGTCCAGCGTCACTGCCGGCGTGTGGCGCAGACGGTCCAGGCGTGCCCGCTCGAGCTCGCTCTGGCGCTGGCGGAAGCGGTATTCCTCGAGCACGATGGGCGAGGGGTTGACGATGACGACACCGACGTCGCCGTCGATGACCACCCAGTCGTCCTGGCGGATCAGGCGGCTGGCCTCGCGCGCGCCGACGACCGCGGGGATGTCCATGCTGCGTGCCACGATGGCCGTGTGCGAGGTGCGCCCACCGACGTCGGTGACAAAGCCCGTGAAGACGCTGCGCTTGAACTGCATCATGTCGGCGGGCGCCACGTCGTTGGCCACCAGCACCAGAGGGTCCTCGCCGGCGAAGTCGCGTGCCGCCCGTACCGTGGCCCGGCCGTGCTGCGGGCCGTCCTGCCCCGCCAGCTCGCGCAGCAACCTCTCGACGACCTGCTCGACATCGGCCTTGCGTTCGCGCAGGTAGAGGTCTTCCATGTCGTCGAACTGCCGGGCCAGCACTTCCAGCTGTGCCGACAGCGCCCACTCCGCGTTGTAGTGGCGTTCGCGGATCCAGGCCTTGGTGGGCCCGGTCAGCGACTCGTCGTGCAGCAGCATCAGGTGCACGTCGAGCAACGCGGCGAGCTCGTGCGGCGCCTCGGCCGGCAGCTCGCGCTTGAGCGCTTCGAGCTCGGTGGCGACGGCGTCCCGGGCGATGCGCAGGCGCTCGGTCTCGTGCTCGATGCGGTCGTCGGGGATGAAGTAATGCGCCACGTCGACACGGCTGGACGCCACCAGCACCGCGCGCCCGATGGCCACGCCGCGCGACACGGGCATGCCGAAGACCTGAATGCTCATCGGCCCAATGTAGCGCAGAGGGGGCGGCCCCGCGTGACGCCGCAATGAAGAGATGGTGACGCGCCGCGACCGCGGCGACGTGCCGGTTCGCCTACTCGCCTTCGCCGAACTTGCCGTCGATGAGCGTGCGCAGGGCAGCCATCGCGTCGGCCTCGTCGGCGCCGTCGGTCTCGATCTCGATCTCGGTGCCGAGGCCGGCGGCCAGCATCATCACGCCCATGATGCTCTTGGCGTTGACGCGGCGGCCATTGCGGCTGAGGTGAATGTCGCACTTGAAGCCGCCCGCCAGCTTCGTCAGCTTGGCCGAGGCGCGGGCGTGCAGGCCGAGCTTGTTACTGATCTGAATGCGCGTCTGGATCATCGTGGGGCGGGCGGTTGGGCTGGTTCTGGCGGCGCGGCGGGGACACCTGCATGACGCCCTGGCGCGCGCCGTCGACGGCGCGCGTCACGAGTTCGGCCAGTGGCAGATGGGCATAGCACAGCGTGCGCCAGAGCATGGGCACGTTGACGCCGGCAACGACACGCCAGCGCAAGCCGTCGGCCACCTGCAGCGCGGCGTTGCAGGGCGTGGCGCCGAAGACGTCGCACAGGATCAGCACCTCGCCTTCGGGCCGGGCGGCCAGCGCCGCCTCGATCTGGGCCTGCGCTTCTTCCAGGCTGGCCTGCGGCGGCACGTCGACGGCCGCCAGCTCGCGGCTGCAGTCGGCATACACGTGCTGCGCCAGGGCCTGCAGCGTGGAGGCCAGCGGGGCATGGGCGACGAGCAGCAGGGTGGCCATGGCGCGGTGGAGGGCGGATTATGGTCACCTCGGCGCACCTACGGCAAAACGCGCCGCACCGGCACGGCCCCGCGGCACGACTTCAGGTCTCGAAACCGAGGGCGCCGAAGAAGATCTGCACCGGCTCGGCCGCCGGCGATGACCCCAGCGCGCTGGCCTGGAAGACCAGGGTGCCGCGGGCAAAGAACGCCAGCTCCATGTGCACCGGCGTGCCGTCGGGCGCGCGCCCCTGCAGCCGCGCGCGGCCCGCGCCGGCGTGCGGCGTCGCCCCGGGCAAGGAGAGCGGCTCCAGCGCCGGCACCGGCGCGCCCACATTGGCGGCGGCGGCGGCGCGCAACTCGCCCAGCGCCGCCTCGACCCGCGCCGGGTCGCCGACGTCGGCCACGCCCAGGCCCCAGGTTCGGCCGCCCGCACTGCAGGCCTGCAGGCTCAGGCGCACCGGCACGCCGGCCAGCTTCAGCGTGCGCTGCTGCCGGTCCGGCCGGCAGGGAAACTGCAGCTTCAGTGCCGTCCCGTCGGGCCGCACGTCGCGCCAGTCGAGCGACGGGCTGCACGCGGCAAGGCAGACCACCAGGGCAGCGAGACAGGCACCACGGGCGACCGGGACAGGCATGCGGCGATTATCCCGGTGGCTGCCGGACAATCCGGCCGATGACCGACCCTTCCAGCCCCGCCGTGCCGGTCACCCCCGGCGCCCTCGACGGCGTGCGCGTGCTCGACCTCTCGCGCGTGCTCGCCGGCCCCTGGTGCACCCAGACCCTGGCCGACCTCGGCGCCGAGGTGGTGAAGGTCGAACGCCCGCCCGCAGCCGGGCCCGGCGGGCACCCGGGCGGCGACGACACCCGCGGCTGGGGTCCGCCCTTCCTGAAGGACCGCGCTGGCCGCGACACCGCCGAGGCCGCCTACTTCCTGGGCGTCAACCGCAACAAGCGCTCGGTGACCATCGACATCGCCCGCCCAGAAGGCCAGGACCTGGTGCGGCGCCTGGCCGCCGGCTGCGACGTCGTGGTCGAGAACTACAAGGTCGGCGACATGGCGCGCTACGGCCTGGACGCCGCCTCGCTGCGCGCGCTGTGGCCGCGGCTGGTGTATTGCTCGATCACCGGCTACGGCCAGACCGGGCCCTACCGCGACCGCGCCGGCTACGACTACGCCGTGCAGGGACTGGGCGGGCTGATGAGCGTCACCGGCGAACGCGACGACCTGCCCGGCGGCGGCCCGCAGAAGGTGGGCGTGGCGGTGGCCGACCTCTTCACCGGCATGTACGCCACGGTGGCCATCCTGGCCGCGCTGCGCCACCGCGACGCCACCGGGCAGGGCCAGGCCATCGACATGGCCTTGCTGGACACGCAGGTGGCGATGCTGGCCAACCTGGGCGCCAACTACCTCGTCACCGGCCAGGCGCCGCGGCGCGCCGGCAATGCCCACCAGAACATCGTGCCCTACCAAGTCTTCGAGGTCGCCGACGGCCACCTCATCCTGGCCGTCGGCAACGACGGCCAGTTCGAGCGCTTCTGCGACGTCGCCGGCTGCCCCGAACTGGCCCGCGACCCGCGCTATGCCAGCAATGCCGGCCGCGTGCGCCACCGCGAGGCGCTGGTGCCCCTGCTGGCGGCGCGCCTGCGCCAGCGCAGCCGCAACGACTGGCTGGCCGCGCTGGAGCTTGCCAAGGTGCCCTGCGGCCCCATCAACGACCTTGCCGAGGTCTTCGCCGACCCGCAGGTGCAGGCACGCGGCATGGTGGCGCAGCTGGCGCACCCGCACGCCGACGCGCTGGCCCTGGTGGCCAGCCCGATGAAGCTGTCGGCCACGCCGGTGCAGCTGCGGCGCGCGCCGCCCCTGCTGGGCCAGCACACCGACGAGGTGCTGGCCGAGATCGGCGTCGACGCCGAAGGGCTGCGCCTGCTGCGCCAGCGCGGCGTGATCGGTCCGCAGGCTTCCGTGACGTAGTGTTCGCAGCCGCCTTGCGCCCCCGCAGTCGCGGGGTGGCGGGGGCGGGAGCGAGCCATCACGCTTCGGCCTCGCGTCGTCAGCCTTCCGCTGGCGCAGCGCGCAGAGCCCGCGCGGGCGCGGGCTTCATGTCCCAGGTCCGCGCCGGAGCGGGCCCCTGTCGTCGAAGCCGGGCGCCCGGCCACCCGCCGTTCGGAGCAGACCACCATGAACCCATCGGGCCACGCACGCAACCCTCTCGACCCGGCCAACGCACCGGCCGCTGCCGAAGCGCTGCAGCCGCAGGCGCTCGTCGCGCAGCTCGGCAGCGAGGTCGCCAGCCACCTCTCGTCGGCGTTGGAGCGCGTGAACACGCTGGCCGCCACTGGCCGCATCGACAAGGCCGGGCTGCGCCTGCTGCGCGAGGAACTCGAACAGGCACGGCGCGCCGGCATCGTCGGCCAGCAGCTGGCGCGGCTGAGCAACGGCCAGGTGCAGCTGGCCAACGAACGCCTGGACCTCACCGGCCTGCTGCGCGAGGCGCTGCGCCTGCGCGGGCGCGAGATCGAGGCCCGCGGCATCGAGGTGCGCCAGCTCTTCGCCGCCGTCGAGGTGATGAGCGACGCCACGCTGCTGTTCTCGCTGCTGGAGACGCTGCTCGACTGGAGCTTCGCCCACGCCATCTCGCGCATCGACCTGCAGATCGACATCCAGAACTGGCCCGCGCACGGCCGCCTGGCCAGCAGCTTTGCGCACCGCCCCGCCGACGAGGCCGAAGAGCCGGCAACGCCTGCCGCCGCGCTGGACAGCATGGACTGGCGCCTGCTGCAGCAGACGGCCACCGTGCTGGGTCTGGCGCTGCGCCGGCGCGACAGCGCCACCCGCACCGAGGTGCTGATCGAATTCACCGAAACGCTGCCGTCGCGGCTCTTCGACAGCGCCGCCGGCGAGGCCGAGGACGTCACCACGCAGGCCCACAACTCGCAGCCGCTGGCCGGGCGCCATGTCGTCGTGCTGGCCGCGCGGCGCGAGGTGCGCAACGTCGTGCGCGACGCGCTGCGGCCGATGGGCCTGATGATCGACTTCGTGACCACGCTGGACGAGGCGCAGCAGCTCTTCGCCGGCGGCCTGCCGCACGCCGTGGTCTACGAGGCCTCGCTGGGCGGCGACCGCTTCGAGCGCCTGCGCACCGAGCTGCGGGCCGAGGTGCCCGGCCTGGCCTTCATCCAGATCGCCGAGCAGGGCCGCGCCTTCGAGGTGCTGAACCTGGGCGGCCGCCAGTTCGCCAGCGTCGGCCGCGACGCCATCATCGAATCGCTGCCGGCGGCGCTGCTCTTCGAGCTCTCGCGCCACGGCTGAGCGGCTGCAGGCTCAGCCGCCGAAGACCTTGCGCAGGATGGCGCTGCCGGTGGCCACCGGGTCGGCGCGGATCTTCTTTTCCTCCTCGGCGACCATGAAGTACAGGCCGTCCAGGGCCCGCGTGGTGACGTACTTCTGCACGTTGGCGTCGTCGCCCTTGACGAGCCCGAAGCCCGCGGCCTTGCCGGCCACGGCGTTGTAGCGGTCGGCAAGCTGCACCTTCTCGGTGGCGCGGCTGACGATGGGCAGGAACTTCAGGCCCAGCGGCGCGCGCGTCTTGGCGGCGAAGTAGTCGGTGACCGAGGTCGGGCCGCCGCGCACCACCTTCAGTGCGTCCTCGACGCTGATGGCCTTGATGGTGGCGACGAACATCGCCTTGGCCTCGGGCATGGCGGCTTCGGCGGCGCGGTTCATCGCCGTCACCAGTTCGTCGACCTTCTGGCCCTGGCCCAGCCTGCGCATCAGCTTGGCGGCGTCCTCCAGGTGCCCGGGCAGGGGGATGCGCACCTGCGGGTTGCCCAGGAAGCCGTCGGTGCGCCCGAGCTGGGCCACGGCGGCCAGCGCGCCGCGCTCCAGCGCCGCCCGGATGCCGCTGGCGGCGTCGCTCTCGCTGGCTGCTGCCAGCGCCGCAGCAGGCGCCCAGACCGTGCAGACCGCTGCCGTAAACTCGCGCCGATTCATGAAGGGGCTCCCAGCCGTGACCAGCGCCGATCTTGCACGCCCCCGGGCCGCGCTGGCAACCGACTTCGGCAGGTGCCGGCGACTCGCCCGCCGGCAGGTGGCGCGATGATCGGCCGCCTGCACGGCACGCTGGCCGACAAGACGCCGCCGACCGTGCTCGTCGACGTCCACGGCGTCGGCTACGAGGTCAGCGTGCCGATGAGCACCTTCTACAACCTGCCTGCGGCCGGTGCCGCCGTCACCCTGCTCACCCATTTCGTGGTGCGCGAGGACGCGCAGACGCTTTTCGGCTTTCTCACCGCCGCCGAGCGCGCGACCTTCGTCGAGCTGGTGAAGATCAGCGGCGTCGGCCCGCGCACGGCGCTGTCCATCCTCTCCGGCCTCAGCGTGGCCGAGCTGGCGCAGGCGGTGACGCGGCAGGACGGCGCGCGGCTGGTGAAGGTGCCTGGCATCGGCAAGAAGACCGCCGAGCGGCTGCTGCTGGAGCTCAAGGGCAAGCTCGGCCCCGACCTCGCCGCGCCGGCCGCGGGCGCGCTCAGCGAAGCCCAGGGCGACATCGCGCAGGCGTTGCAGGCGCTGGGCTACAACGAGCGCGAGGCGCAGGCGGCGCTGAAGGCGCTGCCCGCCGATGTCGGCGTCAGCGACGGCATCAAGCTGGCGCTGAAGGCGCTGAACCGCTAGCCGCCGGGCCGCGCCGCCCGCGGCCAGGGCGCTCGTCATAATCGTCCGATGGCCATCCAGACCGACGACTTTGCCGCCGCCGCCCCCGCGGGGCCGCGCGTCGTCAGCGCCGCGACGGGCTCGCCGAACGAAGAGGCCATCGAACGCGCGCTGCGCCCCAAGGGCCTGGCCGAGTACGTGGGCCAGGTGAAGGCCCGTGAACAGCTGGAGATCTTCATCCACGCCGCGCGCGGCCGCGCCGAGGCGCTGGACCATGTGCTGCTGTTCGGCCCGCCGGGCCTGGGCAAGACGACGCTGGCGCACATCGTCGCCGCCGAGCTGGGCGTGAACCTGCGCCAGACCTCGGGACCGGTGCTGGAAAAGCCCAAGGACCTGGCCGCCATCCTGACCAACCTCGAGAAGAACGACGTGCTCTTCATCGACGAGATCCACCGCCTGTCGCCGGTGGTCGAGGAGATCCTCTACCCGGCGCTGGAGGACTACCAGATCGACATCATGATCGGCGAGGGCCCGGCGGCGCGCAGCATCAAGCTCGACCTGCAGCCCTTCACGCTGGTGGGCGCGACCACCCGCGCGGGCATGCTCACCAACCCGCTGCGCGACCGCTTCGGCATCGTGGCGCGGCTGGAGTTCTACACGCCCGAGGAACTGACGCGCATCGTCACGCGCTCGGCCGGCCTGCTGAACGTGCCCACCGACGGCGCCGGCGCGCTGGAGATCGCGCGCCGTTCGCGCGGCACGCCGCGCATCGCCAACCGGCTGCTGCGCCGCGTGCGCGACTACGCCCAGGTCAAGGGCGACGGCCGCATCGACGCCGCGCTGGCCGACCTGGCGCTGAAGATGCTGGACGTCGACCCGCACGGCCTGGACGTGATGGACCGCAAGCTGCTGGAAGCCGTGATCCACCGCTTCGACGGCGGCCCGGTGGGGCTGGACAACGTCGCCGCGGCCATCGGCGAGGAGCAGGGCACGATCGAGGACGTCATCGAGCCCTACCTCATCCAGCAGGGCTACCTGCAGCGCACGCCGCGCGGGCGCATCGCCACCGCGGCGGC
>CAIWPS010000268.1 GCA_903914615.1 uncultured beta proteobacterium
TGCTCGGCTTCCACCTGGAGGCGGTATGCGCCCGCGCCTACTATCCGGACGGCTCTGATGCGTCCCTCTATTCGAGGGTGAAATAATGGCCGCTCTTCCTGTCGTCCTGATGGCCGCCTCCACCGCGATGGCGGTTGCCGGCGCGGTCAAGCAAGGCCAGGCCGCATCCCAGGCCGCCGACTACAATTCCAAGCTCGACACGATGAACGCCGGGATCGCTGCAGCTCAGGGCGAAGCGGCTGCGCAGGCCCAGTCCCGCGACTCCCAGCGTCGGATCGGATCGGCGATGGCGGCCTACGGCGCCTCAGGCGTGCAGATGAGCGACGGCTCGCCGTCTGACGTCCTGGCCGACAGCGCCCGCAGCGCAGCCCTGGACAACCTCACCACCCGCTACAACTACAAGCTGAAGGGCATGGGTTACACCGATCAGGCATCGCTGGAGTCCTCCCAGAGCCAGAACGCCAGTGCTGCGGGCTACCTCAGCGCAATCGGATCTGGACTCGGCGGCGCGGCGCAGACCTACAAGCTCAGCGGTGGCGGCACGCCCATCCCGTCCTTCGGCGGTGGCACCCCCTCTTTCACGGCATCCGGGAACTAGGTGACGCATGGCTCAAATCCCTCAGTATGAAGACCACGTCACGGCCCAGGGTGGGATCGGGGGCCAGGCTTCGCCTAGCGATTTCGGCGCCGGGATTGGCCAGGGGATGGAACGGGTCGCCGGCGGCTTGGCGCAGGGCGCCGATGCCGTGGATGCGGTGGACCAGAACAACGGCCGCATCTGGGCCTACAACGCTGCCTCCCAGGCCTACACTGGGCTGAGCAAGAGTTTCAATGACCAGGTCAACGCGCTGGACCCCAACGACCCCGAGTTCTCCCAGAAGGTCAGCGGGCTGTCGGATGCCTTCCATTCGCAGATCCAGCAGGCGTCCGATGATGCCATGGCGTCCGCGCCTACAAAGTCCGCGCGTAAGATCGTCGCCAGCCACATGGCAATGAATGGCCACGCGCTCATGCAGCGGGCCATGGGCGAGCAGGCCCGGCTCACTGGGGTCTACGTCAGCAAGATGGTTGAGGACACGGCCAAGGCGAACCAGGACTCTCTGGCGGCCGATCCTTCGAACGACAACTTTGACCGGATCCAGGCGGGGATGCAGGAGACCATCGGCGGCCTCTCGGTCGACCCCAGCCTGAAGATGAAGTGGCAGGCCAATTCCGAGCACGCCATGGCCATCACCCAGGTGGGCGTGCTGGCTGCGACCGATCCGCAGGGCTTCCTGAAGAACGTGCATGCTCAGGGCGGCACGACGGCGGGGAAGGGCGCGGTGCCCGGCGGGGTGCCGACCGATACCCCTGCTGTCACGCCGCCGGCGCCTGGCGTTCCGGACATCTTCAGCCGCATCATCAAGCAGGAGTCGGGCGGCCAGCAGGGCGCGGTCAGCCCGAAGGGCGCCGTAGGCGTGGCCCAGATCATGCCGGGCACCGGGCCCGAGGCCGCAGCACTGGCGGGCGTGGCCTGGGATCCGGACAAGTTCAATAACGACGCCGGCTACAACGCCCAGCTGGGCAAAGCCTACTTCCAGAAGCAACTGGCCACCAACAACGGCGATACGGCCA
>CAIWPS010000269.1 GCA_903914615.1 uncultured beta proteobacterium
CCGGCACGCGCAACGTTTCGACACGCGGCGACACGACGCCCACACCCGGCGACGACGCCGAGGGCGCGCCGGGTGCTGACGGTGCCGACGCGATGCGCGATTTCCTGCGCAACTTCCAGCAGCGCTTCGGCGGCCTGCCGCCGCAGCTGAAACTGCCGGTGCGCGGCGAGGGCTCGGGCTTCATCATCACCGCCGAAGGCCTGATCCTGACCAACGCGCATGTGGTGGCCAACGCCGACGACGTGCTGGTGCGTCTGAGCGACCGCCGCGAATTTCCGGCAAAGGTGCTGGGCAGCGACCCGCTGACCGACATCGCGGTGCTGAAGATCGATGCCAGCGGCCTGCCCGCAGCCACCATCGCGCGGCCGGCTTCGCCGGCAGACCTTCAGGCCGGGGTGCAGACCACTCGGGTGGGGGAATGGGTGCTGGCCATCGGCTCGCCCTTCGGCTTTGAGAGCACGGTCACGGTGGGCGTGATCAGCGCGGCCCGGCGTTCCTTGCCGGGCAACGGCTGGGTATCGTTCATCCAGACCGACGCGGCCATCAACCCGGGCAATTCCGGCGGGCCGCTGATCAACATGCAGGGCGAGGTGATCGCCATCAACTCGCAGATCTACTCGCAGACCGGCGGCTACCAGGGCCTGTCGTTTGCCATTCCCATCGAGGTGGGCGTGCGCATCGCGCAGGAGATCCTGGCCACCGGCAAGGCGCACCACGCGCGGCTGGGCGTGTCCATCCAGGAAGTGAACCAGCCCTTGGCCGAGGCCTTCAAGCTGGACCGGCCGGCCGGCGCGCTGGTCACCGACGTGAGCAAGGGCAGCGCCGCCGAACGCGCCGGCCTGGTCAGCGGCGACGTGGTCCTGGCCGCCAACGGCCGCACGGTGAATCTCTCGGGCGACTTGCCAGCCATCGTCGGGCTGGCGCTGCCGGGCGATGCCATCGAACTGACGGTCTGGCACCTCGGCGCGCGGGTGACGCGCCGTGCGCAGCTCGATGACGCCAGCGCGCGTGTGCCCGGTGCCGCTGCCGACACGGCTGCGCCCAGCCCCAAGGTGCCCACCGGACGTTTGGGCCTGTCGCTGCGCGCACTGCAGGCTGACGAGATGCGGGTGTCGGGCATCACCGCCGGCCTGGTGGTCGATGGCGTGGCTGGCGCTGCGGCGCGCGCCGGTCTTCAGGTCGGTGACCTGCTGTTGGCCATCGACGGCCGCGCCGTCACCAGCCCCGAACAGGCCACCGGTCTGGTCGCAAAGTCGGACAAGGCCGCCGCCGTGCTGGTGCAGCGCGGCGGCACCAAGCTCTACGTGGCGCTGCGGCTGGAGTGAGCGTGCATGCGGCCTGCACTCAAAACTGGGCTGGTTGCGGGCAGGTCGCTGGTCGAGCAAGTCTGGAAGGCCTGGCGCGCCGACTATGCAGCGAGCATGGGCGCTGCATTGGCCTACTACACGCTGTTCTCTCTGGCACCGCTGCTGTTGATCGTGATCTCGGTGGCGGGCCTCGTCTTTGGTGAAGCCGCCGCGCGCGGGCAGATCCAGGTTCAGCTCGACACCCTGATGGGCCCGCACAGTGCCAGCGCGGTGCAAGACCTGCTGGCCAGTGTCCATCAGCCGGCGAAGGGGGTGGCGGCCACGCTGCTGGGATTGGCGCTGCTGCTGGCCGGTGCCGCCTCAGTATTCGGCGAACTGGAGGATGCGCTAGACCGCATCTGGCGAGTGCCTGTGAAAGCGGACTCGAAGAGCCCTGGAAGCGGCTGGCTCGCCTTGCTGCGCTCCCGGCTGCTGTCGTACGGCATGATCCTCGCGCTGGGCTTCCTGCTGACCGTATCGCTGGTCATCAGCGCCATGTTGGCCGCGCTGGGCCACACGTTGAAGCCGGTCTTCGAGGACTGGCACACCGTGGTCGCGCTGGGGAGTGCCATCGGCGGCTTCCTGCTTGCGGCTCTGATGTTCGCCCTGATCTTCAAGGTGATGCCCCGCGTGCACGTGATGTGGAAGGACGTCTGGATCGGCGCCCTGTTCACGGCGGGACTCTTCGCGCTGGGCAAGTCGCTCATCGGCCTGTACATCGGGCGCTCGGGCGTCGCTTCGGGGTTCGGTGCAGCCGGGTCCTTGGTGGTGATCCTGATGTGGGTGTACTGGTCGGCGCGGATCCTGTTGATCGGTGCGGAGTTCACCTGGGTCTACGCGAATCTGTTTGGATCGAGAAAGCCGGGTGCGGCGGTCCACTTGCTGCACAGCAATCGGTAGTGATCGATGGCGAGCTTCGGACGCGCCTGGGTGATCGACCGGTCAATGTAAGGAACCGGCCGTACCGAGGTGGAGGGCGTAGACCGGCTACCGACCCATAGGAGCCGGTGGCTGTTTTCTCAGCGAACGACCGGTCTACCCTGGAACTTGACCGTCACTCACGCCGCCGAGAAAGTCAGCGACGGCGACAGCGGTCGTTCGCGGGTGGCAACCACCGGTCCGGACCTATCCGCGGTGCCCGGCGGATCTGCGAAGTTTGACATGTCAAGTCTCTCTCGGGCAGTCTGCGATGGCGGGATGCGCCGAGAGGGCATGCAAGCACACGGCACCCCATGGGGCGTCGGCTCCGCTTCCATGGGTATCCGCCGCTCACTGTCTGTACGGCATCGCACATAGCTCTGCAGCGGGCGGCTGCCTCTTCCGACGCCAGAAGCCATTGCAGACCTGTTGGACCCGCGCCTCGTCCCCACATGAAGGCATGAAGAGCGTGGACATGAGATCGCTGAGCCTCCAAGGTCGGCGCGACCGGCGTGTGCGCGTGATCCAGCTGCGCCGGGCTGGTCAGAGCTACGACCAGATCGCAGCACAGACCAGCATGAGTCGCACGGGCGTCTTCGATATCTGCAAGCGGCACACCGCGCTCGGCGCGGCGGCCCTGCACGACGCGCCGGGGGGTCGCAAGGCGGGCGAAGGCCGAACGCTCACGCGCAGGCAGGAGGGCCTGTTGAAGGGGCTGATCGTCGCCCACACCCCCGACGAGCTGACACTGCCCGAGGCGCTCTGGACCCGGCGCGCAGTAGGCCAGCTGGTCGAGCAGCGTCTGGGCATCCGCCTGCCAGTCCGCACACTCGACGCCTACCTCGCGCGCTGGGGCTTCAAGCCGCGTCGATGGTTGAGCAGGAAGGGCAAGGCGGTTTCGGCGGTCCTCGATCGCTGGCTGATCGAGGGCTACCCAGGTTTCGCCGCCCAGTCCAAAGCGCAGGGCGGCGAAATCAGCTGGGGCGATCAGCAGGAAGTGGCTGGCGAACACGCCCAGGCACTGGCAGCCGAAACCCCACTCGAGACCCAGGTGCCCGGTCGACGTGGAGGGCAGCAGAGGCTCTCCATGATTTCAAGCGTGACCAACACAGGCCATCGTCGCTGGAACACCTTCGTAGGCACCCTGGACGCGCCGATCCTGATCGACTTCCTGCGGCGCCTTATCAAGGGCGCGCGCAAGAAGGTCTTCCTGATCATGGACGACATGCATGTGCGGGATGAAGATCCCGTCGAGCAGTGGCTGGCAGAGCACGAGGACGACATTCAGGCCTTCGATGTTCCGGGCGAAGGACCTGAGCGGGCGCCATAGCGCCCAGGCACGGCGGACGCCCCGGGCGGCCGGTTTCAAGTTCAAGCCTGCCGCCAAGAAAGGGCCACGCCGACTTCATTCGGCGATCGAGGCACCTGGACCCACGCTGCAATAGACGGTCTGGGCATGGAACGACAGGCACCACGGCAGACCCCGCGCCAGAGCGAGAACGGGGCCGCTGTCGAGGTGCGTGCGATCCGGCCGGATCGCCTCGTGCCGCCTCAGCGCGCCACGGTTCAACGCATGGTCAATTTGGAGAACGATTTGTCCCTCATCCGCAAGGCCTCTACTGCCAAGGAAGTCAACCCATCGCTTCAGGCCGTTGCGGCCGGCGTGCCCAAGAGTGTTGCCCGCGACGCCGACGCCCAGCGCAAGCGTGCGCGCACGCTTGCCAAGCAGCAGCAGGCCTCCGAGCGCGTGGCCTCGGCCGCCAGCCAGCTCGCTTCAGGCGTTAACGAGGCGGCTTCTGCCGCCGAGGAACTCAAGCGCGCCGCGACCCAGATCGCCACCGGCGCCGAAGAAGCCTCGGGCGCGGCCCAGGAGTCGCTGGCCGCCATCACCCAGGTCTCGGTCGCCATCACACGGCAGATCGCCGCCGTCAATCAGGCCCGGCGCACCGCCGAAGGCATGCAGCAACTGGCCGGCGAGATCAACTCGCAGGTCGGGTCCACCGTCAGCAACGTCGCCAACGCGGCTCAGCGCCAGGCCGCCTCGGTGAAGATGGTGGCCGAGCTGGAACGCCAGGCCGCAAACATCGGGGAGATCGTCAAGGCCGTGGCACGCATCGCCGACCAGACCAACCTGCTGGCGCTGAATGCCGCCATCGAAGCTGCGCGCGCCGGCAAGCACGGCAAGGGCTTCGCTGTCGTCGCTGACGAAGTGCGCACCCTGGCCGAAACCTCCGAGAAGAGCGCCAAGCAGATTCAGGACCTGGTGCGCCAGATTCAGGGCGAGGTGAAAGTCATTGCCGAAGGCATCAACCTTGGCGCCGAGACGGTGCGGGTCGAAGTCGAGAAGAGCGCGCTCATCCTCAAGCAACTCGAGCAGATCCGCAGCGACGCGGCCGACATCGCTGGTGGCGCCGCCGAGATCGCCACCGCCGCGACGCAGAGCAACGTCGCCGCGCAGCAGGCCCTCAAGGGCGCGGAGCAGATCGCCGCGGCGTCCACCGAACAATCCTCTGCCTGCGAGGAGGCCAACAAGACCGTTACCGAGCAGACCACGGCGCTGTCGCAGTGCGAGCAGACGGCCGCCGGCCTGTCCGAGATCGCCGACGAGCTGAAGAACTCGACCGACATTGCCAAGAGCGCCGAGGAAGTGGCGAGCTCGGCCGAGGAACTCTCCAGCGCCGTGCAAGAAATCAACCGCTCGGCGGCGCAGATCCTGGTGGCGCTCGACGAGATCCGCAAGGGTGCGCAGACGCAAGCCGCCGCCAGCGCCGAATCGGCCGCTGCCGTGACCCAGATCGAGAAGGGGGCGGAGATCGCCGAGACCCGCGCCACCCAGGGTAACGAACGCGCCATCGCGATCCGCACGCTGATGGGTGAGAACAAGAAGCACATTGACAGCCTGATCAGCGGCATTTCGAGCAATGTCGCCACCACCGAGACCAGCATCACCCAGGTCAAGGACCTGGAGCTGGTGTCGCGCAAGATCGACAAGATCGTCGATGCCATCACCCAGGTCTCGGTGCAGACCAACATGCTGGCCGTCAACGGCAGCATCGAAGCCGCCCGCGCCGGCGACTTCGGCAAGGGCTTCGTCGTCGTCGCCACCGACATCCGCAACCTGGCGCACGACTCGGCCGAGAATGCCGACCGCATCAAGGACATGGTCAAGGCGATCCAGGACCAGATCGGCCTGGTGGGACGCGACCTCAGCGCCATCGTCGGCTCGGCGCTGGCCGAGGTCGAGAAGACGCGCGCCATCACGCTCAGCCTGACCCGCATCGAAGGCGACGTGGCCGAGATCCAAAAGGGCAACCAGGAAGCCGTGGCCGCGGCGCAGGAAATCGCCGCCGCCGTAGGTCAGGTGAAGGTCGGCGTCGAGCAGGTCTCCACCGCCGCAGCCCAGGCCGAGAAGGCCGCCGAGCAGGCCGCGTCAGCCGCCAAGCAGCAGTCGCAAGGCGCCGAGGAGCTTTCTGCGGCCATCGAAGAAATTGCTTCGCTGGCAGACGAACTCCAGAGCGCTTGAGCACGCACCTCCGACACCCACCATCACCAGGAGGTGTGCGATGAGCACAGCTTTGGACCCGCGCGAGACCCGCGCCAGCGCCGACAGCGGTGACGACGTCGACACCGGCGCCGGCAACCACAACCAGTACGTCACCTTCGCAGTGGCCGGTGAGATGTTCGCCGTGCCGATCGCACCGGTGCAGGAAATCATCCGCATGCCGGCGGTCTCGCAGCTGCCGCTGGCCCCGAGCACGCTCGACGGCCTGGCCAACCTGCGCGGCCGGGTGCTGCCCATCATCAACCTGCGCCGGCTCTTCGGCTGCGAGGCACGCGAAGCCGACGACGCAACGCGAGCGCTCGTCATTCAGCTCGGCCAGCCGCTGGGCTTCGTGGTCGACCGCGTGGCCAGCGTTGTCACGATCGAGCCGGCCGAGATCGAGTCGGCCGCTTCGATTCAGACCATTGTCAACGTCGACTTCCTCGCCGGCGTCATCAAGCACCCGCGTCCTGACGGCAGCGGCCACGACATGCTGCTGTCGATCGACTTCGCGCGTCTCATCGAAGGCCAATTCGGCACGGCGGCCGCTGCGCGCGAACGCGCGCCCAGCGGTGCCGGGCTCCTCGGCGCGGCTTCGATCGACGTGCCCGATCCGTCCCGCGCGGGGGGCAGCGGCGACGACCTGCGCCTAGTCTCGTTCTCGGTCGCCGGGCAGGAGTACGCGCTCGACATCGCCGACGTGCAGGAGATCGTGCAACTGCCCTCCAGCGTCAGCGCCCTGCCGCACACGCCGCACCATGTGCTGGGCGTGATTTCGTTGCGCGAACGCCTGTTGCCGCTGGTCAGCCTGCGGGCGTTGTTCGGGCTGCCGCCGCTGGACTACAGCGAACAGCACCGCATCGTCGTCACGACGCTGCCGGGCGGGCTCGATGTCGGCCTCGTCACCGACGCGGTCAAGGAAGTGCTGAGTGTGCCGCGCGCGCAGGCCGAGGCGATGCCTGCGCTGCTGGCCGCCGACGCGCAGCTGCAGGAGTTCTCGTCGATCTGCCGCCTCGACGGCGGCAAGCGGCTGGTGTCGATCATCGCCACCGACAGGCTGCTGCGACTGCCTGCAATCGAGCAGGCGCTTGACGCGGCGCGCGATGTTCGCGGCCGACACCCCACCCCCGGAAGGACCGAGATGGAACACGACACGGTGAATGAAGGCGAGCGTGACGAGGACCGCGAAGACGATAACGACGACGACCATACGCAGGTGGTCATCTTCCGCCTGGGTGCCGAGGAATTCGGCGTTCCCATCATGAGCGTGCAGGAGATCGTGCGCGTACCCGAGGCGCTGACCCGCGTGCCCAAGGCGCCCGCCTTCGTCGAAGGCGTGATCAACCTTCGCGGTACCGTGCTGCCGGTGATCGATCAGCGCGCCCGGCTGGGCCTGCCGCAGATCGAACGCAACGAGCAGCAGCGCATCATGGTGTATCTGCTGGGCGGCAAGCGCACTGGCTTCATCGTCGATTCGGTGGCCGAGGTGCTGCGCATCCCGCGCGCCCACATCGTGACCGCGCCCGAGATGTCGCCTGAACAGAGCCGGCTCATCAGCCGCGTCGCCAAGCTCGACGGCGACCGGCGCCTGGTGCTGCTGATCGAACCCAAGCACCTGCTGCAGGGCCCCGAGGTCGAAGCCATCGATGGCCTGGGCGCGACGCCGGCAGAGCCCATGGCGCTGGCCCGCGCGGCCTGAGCCGTTTGCAGCCACGCGCACGGGAACCTGCGATGAAGAAAGTGCTTGTCGTCGACGACTCGGCCTTGATGCGCAAGCTGCTGACCGGCGTGCTCGTCGAAGGCGGCTACGAGGTGCGCAGCGCACGCCACGGCGCCGAAGGCGTCGAGATGGTGGTGCAGTGGCAGCCCGACGTGGTGACGCTGGACATCAACATGCCCGAGATGGACGGGCTGACCGCGCTGTCGCTGATCATGGCGGCGCGGCCAACGCCGGTGATCATGGTCTCGTCGTTGACCGAGAAGGGCGCGCTGGCAACCTTCGAGGCGCTCGCCCTGGGCGCGGTGGACTTCATTCCCAAGCCCGGCGGCACCATCTCGCTGCACGTCGAAGACATCAAGTCGATGCTGCTCGACAAGGTGCGTTCGGCGTCGCGGGCGCACTTGAGCGCTGCCCGCCTGGCCGTGGCGCGGCCGGCGTCCAAAGCCGCCCCGAAGAGCGCCCCAGGCCCGGTGGCCGCGGCACGCACCGGCACGGCGACGGCAGGCCGAATTTGCCTTGCAGACCCGTCGCTGGCAGGCCTGGTGATGATCGGCGTTTCCACCGGCGGGCCGCGCACGCTCGAAGACATCCTGCCGCGCCTGCCGGCGAACTTTCCCTGGCCGATCCTGGTGGCGCAGCACATGCCTGCGAACTTCACCGACACCTTCGCGAGGCGCATGGACGGCCTGTGCGCGGTGAAAGTGCTGGAGGTCGCGGGCCCGTTGGCGCTGTCGCCGGGCCATGTCTACATCGGCCGAGGCGGCACCGACGTCACCGTGACCGACCGTGCCGGCGTGCTCCACGCCGCGCCGCGGCCCGAGTCGCCCGCCGTGCTCTGGCACCCCTCTGTCGAGATGATGGTCGACAGCGCGATGAAGCACCTGCCGCCGCAACGGCTGGTCGGCGTGATGCTCACCGGCATGGGCAACGACGGCGCGGCCGCGATGGCGCGCCTGCACGCGGCGGGCGGCCGGACCATCGCCGAGTCGGCCGACACCGCCGTCGTCTTCGGCATGCCGCACGAACTGATCGAGCTGCGCGGTGCCTCCCTGGTGCTGCCGTGCACGGGCATCGCCGCGCAGTTGCGCGCCTGGCTGCCGTGAAGGCGGCCGTGATGAAACAAGGAAGCCCTGCACCATGGCACTGAAGAAAGCCACCGACGGCATCGCCCTGCGCCCGGTCGAGGCGCGCGACTACCGCCGCGACATGGCCGGGCTGATCGCCCAGCTCGACGACGCCGACACCGGCGTGCGGCGCTGGGCCGCACGCGACCTGGTGGCGCACCCGCAGGCCGCCGCGGCGGTCTGCGCGCAGCTGTCCCGTGAACGCGACAGCAGCGTGCGCTCGGTGCTCTTCAGCAGCGCGGCGCGCCTGGGCGGCGCCGTCGTCGCCGAGGCCCTGCTGCCGCTGCTGCGCAGCGAAGACCCGGGCCTGCGCAACGGCGCCATCGAGGTGCTGTCGGGCCTGCCCGACGCGGTCGCGCCGCACATCGAACGCCTGCTCCACGACGCCGACGGCGACGTCCGCATCTTCAGCGTCAACCTGCTCGGCGACCTGCCGCACCCGCAGGTGCCGCAGTGGCTGGCGCAGGTGCTGCTGCACGAGACGGCGGTCAACGTCGTCGGCGCGGCGCTGGAGGTGCTGGCCGAGGTCGGCACGCCGGCCTCGCTGCCGGCCCTGCAGGCCGCGGCACGGCGCTTCGCCGACGACCCCTACATCGCCTTCGCGGTCGACCTGTCCATCGCGCGCATCGCCCCGACATGAAGGCCGCCAGCGTGCTCGCCCCGCCAGAGATCAGCGACGCGGACTTCCAGAAGTTCGCCGAGTTCTTCCACCGCAAGACCGGCATCCACTTCGAGCCCTCGAAGCGCTACTTCGTCGACAAGCGCCTGGTCGAGCGCATCCAGGCCACGGGAGCCGACAGCTTCCGCGCCTGGTTCGTGGCGCTGCGCTTCGAGGCCGACGGCGCCGAGATGCAGCGCCTGGTCAACCTGATGACGGTCAACGAGACCTACTTCTTCCGCGAGGCCTACCAGTTCGACTGCCTTGTCAATCACATGCTCGACGAGATCGCGGCGAGGAAGCGCCCGGGCTCGCGCATCCGCATCTGGTCGATCCCCTCGTCGACCGGCGAAGAGCCCTACTCGATCGCCATCTACCTGCTCGAGCGCTGGGCGAAGATCGACCAGTACGAGGTCGAGATCCTGTCCAGCGACATCGACACCTCGGTGCTGCAGGCGGCCCAGCGCGGCGTCTATTCGGCGCGCTCCGTGGCCCAGCTGCCCAGGCCCTACCTGAAGAAGTATTTTACGGCGCAGGGCGACGAATGGCGTATCTCCCGCGAGCTCGTCGAGTCGGTGGACTTCAGCCGCGTCAACCTGTCGGAACCCGCCGACATGCGGCGCTTCCGCGACATCGACGTCATCTTCTGCCGCAACCTGCTGATCTATTTCGACGACCTGTCGCGCCGCGTCGCCGCCGAAGCGATGTTCGACGCCCTCGCCCCCGGAGGTTTCATCTGCCTGGGGCATTCGGAATCGATGAGCCGCATGTCCTCGCTCTACACCATGCGCCGCTTCCCCGACGCCATGGTCTACCAGAGACCCCTATGAACAAGATTCTCGTTGTCGACGACGCCGCCACCGTGCGCATGTACCACCGCAAGATCCTCGGCGACGCCGGCTGGCAGACCGAGGAGGCGAGCAACGGCGTCGAGGCGCTGGAGCGGCTGCACGCGCAGGAAGGCGACAGCCACTTCGACCTCTACGTGGTCGACGTGAACATGCCGCGCATGGACGGCTACAGCTTCGTGCGCGAACTGCGCCGCCTGCCCGCGCAGCACCAGGTGCCGGTGCTGATGGTGTCGACCGAGGCCCAGAGCGTCGATGCCAGCGCGGCCTTCGAAGCCGGTGCCAACGGCTACCTGGTCAAGCCGGCCCGACCGCCCGACCTGGTGCTGAGCGCCGCGCTGCTGCTGGGCGACCGCCCCGCGGCCCTGAAAGCTGCCGAGAAGGTGAAGTCATGAATGCCACCGAATTGCTGGACCAGTTTGTCATCGAGGCGCGCGAGTGCCTGGAAGCCATTGGCGCCCGGCTGCTCGACGTCGAACGCGAGCCGATGAACGAGGTGCTGCTGAACGATCTCTTCCGATCGGTGCACACGCTCAAGGGCAACTGCGGCCTGTTCGAGTTCAAGCCGCTCGAGCGCGTCGTGCATGCCGGCGAGGACCTGCTCGACCGCGTGCGCAGCGGCACTCTGGGCTATAGCGGCGAGCTCGCCGACGCGCTGCTCGACGCGATGGACTACAGCGCGCAGCTGATCGACCAGATCGAGCGCACGGGGAGCATCGACGGCAGTGCCGACGTGCAATCGGCCGCCCATGCCAAGGCCTTGCGTGCGCTGCTGGGCGAAGCCGCGGTGCCCGCGCCCGCGCCCGCGACGGCGACGGCGACGGTGCGGGCCGCAGTGGCTGCGCCGCCCGCCGCCGGCGTGCTGGCACTTCGCTACCTGCCCGAACCCGGCTGCTTCTTCAAGGGCGAGGACCCCTGGCGCCTGGCCTCGACGACGCCGGGGCTGCAGCAGATCCGCGTCACGCCCAGGCAGCCCTGGCCCACGGGAGCCGAAGCGGCGGCCTGGGACTGCTACCAGTGCAACCTGGACATCGAGGTTCACAGCACCGCATCGCGCGCCGAGGTCGAAGGCCATTTCCGCTGCGTGCCGGAACAGGTGACCTATCTCGATGGCCGCGACCCGGCGTCCGCGGCTGAAGCCGGGGCCGATGTCGAACCCGCTCCCGCACCCATGGCCAGCTTGGCACCGGCCGCGCTGCGCCATCGCGCCACGATCCTGTGGGCCGAACAATGCGCGCTGCTGGGCCGCAGCGGCTTGGCCCCCGGCACCGTGCTGGCCACGCGCCGCGTGCTGCACGGCCTGCTCGTGGCGCTGGACAGCGGCGTGGACCTGCAAGCCGGTCTGCTTGGCGTGGCCGATGCGGCGCCGGCGCTGCTGGCCTGGGCGCGCGAGCATTCGCCGTCCGGCGCGGTGGCCCGGCCTGCCTCGGCAGCCGGCACGGCCGTCACGGCGGCGGCCGACACCAACGTGACCGAGCTGGCGCCGCGCGCCGACGAGCCCGGGCACGGCCCTGCGCACAAGGTGCTGAAGGTCAGCCAGGAAAAGATCGACCGCCTGATGGAGCTGATCGGCGAGATGGTGGTGGCCAAGAACAGCCTGCCCTATCTGGCCCAGCGCGCCGAGGAGGTGTTCCAGCAGCGCGAGCTGGCGCGCGAGATCAAGGCCCAGTACGCGGTCATCAACCGCATCGCCGAGGACCTGCAGCACGCCGTGATGCAGGTGCGCATGCTGCCGGTGGGCGCCGTCTTCCAGCGCTTCGGCCGCCTCGTGCGCGACCTCTCGCGCAAGCTGGGCAAGGAAGTCAACCTCGTCATCGAGGGCGAGGACACCGAGGCCGACAAGAACGTCATCGAGCCGCTCGCCGACCCGCTCATCCACATCCTGCGCAACAGCCTGGACCACGGCATCGAGCTGCCCGAGGCGCGCCGCGCCGCGGGCAAGCCGGCCGCGGGCACGATACGCATTGCCGCACGCCAGGAAAGCGATCGCGTCGTCATCGAGATCCACGACGATGGCGCCGGCGTCGACACCTCCCGGGTGCGCGCCAAGGCGGTCGAACGCGGCCTGGTGCCGGCCGACCGCGCCTCGCTGCTGTCGGACGACGAAGCGGTGCAGCTGGTCTTCCTGCCCGGCTTCTCCACCGCCGAGGCGATCTCCGACCTGTCCGGCCGCGGCGTCGGCATGGACGTCGTGCGCACCGCTGTCGAGCGCATCCACGGCGCCGTCGAGCTCGCCAGCGTGCGCGGCCAGGGCACCACCGTGCGCCTGTCGCTGCCGCTGTCGATGGCTGTCACCAACGTCATGGTCATCGAGAGTGCCGGCCGCCGCCTGGGCGTGCCGATGGACCTCATCGTCGAGACCGTGCGCGTCCACAGCGACGACATCCACCACTTCAAGCAGTCCCGCAGCACGGTGCTGCGCGGGCGCATCGTGCCGCTGCGCGGACTGAACGAGCTGCTGGCGCTGGACACCGAGCCGGTGCTCAACGACGAAGGCGAGGCCGCGGTGCTGGTGGTGCGCGTCGGCGCCCAGCACATTGGCCTGCTGGTGGACCACTTCCTCGGAGCCAGCGACATCATCCTCAAGCCCCTGGAAGGCGTGCTCGCGGGCCTGGTCGGCTTTGCCGGCACCGCGCTGATGGGCGACGGCGGCGTGCTGATGGTCCTCAACCCCAAGGAGTTGCTGTCATGAGCATCCGCTACCTGAAGAAATACGCAGCACTGGAAGGCGTTGTCGGCGTCGACGACGCGGAGGCGCTGGCGCAATGGCTTTCCCAGCAGGCGCGTCCCGCCGTGCACATGGGCCAGTGCGAACACCTGCACGGTGCCGTGCTGCAGGTGCTGCTGGCGCTGGCGCCGAAGGTCACCGTCCCGCCCCCTGACGCGCTGCTCGCTGGCGTGCTGGCCGCGGCCTGAGCCGCGGTCCGAGCCTCAACCGAAACCCCATGCAAGAGGTCCTGCCATGACCACCATATTCATCGTTGACGACTCGGCCACGATGCTGATGAGCCTGAAAGCCACGCTGGAGACCGCGGGCTTCAAGGTAGAGACTGCCAGCGACGGCGAACAGGCCCTGGCCCGGGTCAAGGGCGGCCTGAAGCCCGACCTCATCATCACCGACATCAACATGCCCCGCATGGACGGCATCACGCTGATCCGCGAGGTGCGCAAGCTGCTGCGCTTCACGCCCATCCTGACACTGACCACCGAAAGCCAGCAGGCCAAGCGCGACGAGGCCAAGAAGCTCGGCGCCAGCGGCTGGATGGTCAAGCCGGTCGGCGGCGCCGACCTCGTGAAGGTCATCCGCCAAGTGCTGCCGGGGTCCTGAGATGCATGCGCTCGATCTTCTCCTGTGCCTGCGCGACCGGTTCCGCGGCGCCTGGCGCGCGCTGCTGTCGCCTGGCGGGGCGGCCGCGCCAGCGGGCGACTGCATGGCTGTGCAGGGCCTGCGCGAGCTGGACGCCCAGCTGATGCTGCAGCTGTGCCGTGCGGTCGGGCTGTCGGAGCACGCGGCACTGGACCTCGTGCAACAGGTCGGTGGGCTGAGCGAGCTGTCGGCCCGGCTCATCCGCTACCTCGAGGAGGCCCATGTGCAGAGTGAGGCGATGCAGCAGGGCATCGAGCTCAATACCCGCATCATCGCCGAGCTGGCCGCCTTCGTGCGCACGCTGCCGCAGCAGATCGCCCAGGAGCGCGCGCACTTCAGGCACCTGCTGCGCGACGTCAAGGGCCTGTCGGCGATGAGCGACTCGATCCGCGGCATCGCGCGCCAGACCGAGATCCTGGCCATCAATGCCGCCATCGAGGCGGCGCGTGCCGGCGACGCCGGCCGCGGCTTCGCGGTGCTGGCCGGCGAGGTGCGACGCTTGGCGACGCAGGCCAACGAGATCGCAGCGCGCATTGGCCACGAAATCGGCGCGCTGGTGCAGACGGTGGAGGTCGGCCATGGCGGCGAGGTCGAGGCCCGCACGCGCCACAACGAAGCCGAGGCCGAACGTCTGGGCGCGTTGACGCTCAGGCTCGACGAGGGCTATGTCGATATGCGCCAGTTCTACGACATGCTGATGACGGCGGTGACGCGCCACAACAGCGAGATCGACGCCGGCATCCAGCGCCTGCTCGACACCGCGCAATACCAGGACGTGTTCAAGCAAATCGTCGACCGCGCGCAGCCAGCCATGGACGCGCGGCATGTCGTGCTGGCCGAGCTGGTCGGCCGCCTGCGTGCCGGGCGCGTCGACACCGCCGACATCGATCAGCGGGCGGCGGCGCTTGCCCGCGATTACCAGGCCGAGGAGGCTGCGCATCGCGACCCCGAGGCCGCGGCCGACGCCGAACCCGGCCAGCCGGCGCTGCGCATCGAACTGTTCTGAACGCCTCGAACCCGAACCCGGCCTTCCACCCCATGACCCACATCCTCCTCATCGACGACGACGACCTGCTGCGCGACACGCTGCTGCAGATGCTGCAGCTGGACGGCCACCGCGTGACCGAAGCCGCCGGCGGCGAGCAGGGCCTGGCACTGTTCGGCAGCGGTGTCGGCTTCGATGCCGTCGTCACCGACATCCTGATGCCGGGCACCGATGGCGCGCAGGTCATCGTCGAGCTGCGCCGGCGCTGCCCCAAGGTGCCCATCGTCGCCATTTCCGGAGGCCGCCGCGTGCTGACGTCGAGCTTCAACCTCGAAACGGCGGCCATTTCCGGCGCCACCTGCCAGCTCGCCAAGCCGTTCACGAGGGCGCAGCTGCAGGCCGTGCTGCGGCAGGCGCTGGCCGCGTCGGCCACGCCTTGATCTGCGACACCCGCCATGCATCCGCTGCGCCAGCTGCAAGACCTCATCCAGGCCCGCCTGGCGGCGCGCGAGATGGTGCGCGACGCCGGCCTGGGCGTGGCCGACCAGACCCGCTTCGTCGGCGCTCTGTCCGAGCTCGGCGCCAACGCGCTGGACCATGGCGGTGGCGGCAACTGCGAGCTGAGCGACCTCTCCGACGCGCGCCATGTGCGCCTGCAGGCGGTGGTGCGCGACAGCGGCGGCGGCATTGCCGACCTCGAGCGCGCGCTGGAGGACGGCCATGCGCGCGGTGGTAGCCAGGGCGCCGGGTTGCCGGGCGCGCGCCGCCTGGTCGATGTCTTCGAGATCCATTCCTCGCCGGCAGGCACCTGTGTCACTGTGCAGATCGCGCGTCGTCGCCGGCCATGAGGCTTCGCCTGCTGCAATGCCTGTCCCAGGGAGTCCTGCGCTGAGTGCTTCCGCTGCGCAGCTGGCGCCGTTCGCGCCGCGCTATCAGGACCTGCTGCAGCGCTACCTGCAGGCCACGCCGCAAGGCGAGGGCGGGCTGCTGCGCGAGCAGGCCCTGTTCGAGGCCGCCGCGCTGGGCGCCGCAGTGGTGGCGCTGGCGCCGTCGCTGGACCAGGTCCTCGATCTGCACGACCAGGCACAGCAGGCCCTGGCCGAGACCTGGCAGGCTCGCGGCGCCGGCGCCACCGGACACGCCGCCCACCATGGCCTGGCCCGCGGCCTCGGAATGCCGATGCTGCTGGCGCTGATCCAGCCGCAGTTGCTGGCCGAGCGCGCCTACCGCGAGCAATGCTGGCGCGAGGAGCACGGCAGGCTGGCGGTGCTGTTCGAGCAGACCGATGCCTTCATCCTAAGCCTGGACCCGGGCGGCCAGCTCGAATCCTGCAACCCCGCCTTTTGCCGCGCCACCGGCTGGTCGAGGCTGGAGCTGGCGACCCTGGAAGCTGCCCGCTGGCAGGGCCCTCTGCCGACACAGGCGACGCAGCACCTGCGCCTGCCGCAGGCACGTCGCGACGGCAGCCGCTTCATCGCCGAATGGTCGGTGTCGCCGATCTTCGGCCGCAACGGCCGGCTGCGCAGCCACGTCTGCATCGGACGCGACATCACGCGCGTGCTGCAGGTCGAGGACGGCCTGCGTGAGAACGACAAGTTACGCGCGGTGGCCACACTGGCCGGCGGCATCGCCCATGACTTCAACAACCTGCTCGGCTCGATCATGGGCCTTGCCGAGCTGTGCGAAATGGAGGTCGCGCCGCACTCGCGGCAGGCGCGCAATCTGGCCCACATCGGCCAGGCCGCTGCCAAGGCGGCGGCGCTGGTGCGGCAGCTGCTGGACTTCTCGCGCCAGACACCACCGGCCCTGCAGCGCCTGCTGGCCGGCGAGCTGCTGGCCCATGCCAGCGGGCTGCTGCGCGCGGTCCTGCCGGGGCAGGTGGGGCTGAAGTTGAGCGTTGCCGAGGACGGCCCGGTCGACATCGACCTGGTGCAGATGGAGCAGGTGCTGCTGAACCTAACCCGCAACGCCGCGCATGCCATGCACCGGCGAGGCGGCGCGGTGCGCATCGTGGTCGATCGCGCCGATCCCGCTGGCGGCGCCGCCAGCCTGCCAGCGCCGCGCCACCTGCGGCTGCGTGTCGCCGACAGCGGCACCGGCATCGCCCCCGCGGTGCTGCCGAAGATCTTCGAGCCCTTCTTCACCACCAAGCCGTTGGGCGAGGGTACCGGCCTTGGCCTGGCCGCCGTGCATGGGGTCGTGAGTCGGCACGGCGGCGCAATCGAGGTCGCCAGCGAACTAGGCGTGGGCACCACCTTCAGCGTCTTCCTCCCGCTGGCGGCGGCCGATCGCACACTGCCCGCGCAACCCACAGAACCCATTCAGGAGCCGCGGTGAGCGACCTTTCCGATCAGGCCGAGGTGCTGCGCCAGTTGCAGGCGCGGCTGGCGCAGCTAGAGGCCGGGCAGCAGCGCCGCGCCGCGACCCACGGGGCTGTGCTCGACGCCCTTCCGGCGCATGTGGCGATGCTGGACGCCCAGGGCGTGATCGTGTCAGTGAACCGGGCCTGGCAGGAGTTCGCGGCCGCCAATGGGGGCACCGCCTCAGACATCGGCAAGGACTACGCCGCCCTGTGCGATGGCGCCGTTGGGGGGCACGCGGAAGAGGCGGCCCGGGCGGCGCGCTGCATCCGCTCGGTGCTGGGCCGGCCCGGCGCGCAGGACGCTTTCGAATACCCCTGCCATTCGCCGACCGAGCAACGCTGGTTCCGCATGACCGCCACCGCACTGCCCCCCGACCTGGACGGCGCTGCCGCCGACGGTGTGATGGTGATGCACATCAGCGTCACCGAGCGTCGCCATGCCGAATTGCGGCAGGAGCGCGAGCGGATGCTGCTGCGCACGCTGATCGACGCCCTGCCCGACGCCGTCTATTCGATGGACGCGGACGCGCGTGGCGTCATCTGCAACCCGGCGGCGGCCCGCGCCTTCGGTGTCGCCGTGGTCGAAGACCTGGTTGGCAAGACCGCGCTCGACGTCCTCGCCCCCGTGGTGGCCGCGCACCGCTACGCCGAGGACCTGCAGGTGCTGTCCGGTCATGCGGTGAGCACCTACGAGGTTCGCGACTCCGACCACGAGGGCCGGCCGGCCTGGAGCCTGGTCACCAAGCTGGCGCTGCGCGACACGCAGGGCAAGATCGTCGGCCTTGTCGGCATCCATCGCGACATCAGCGAACAGAAACGCGCGCAGGCGCAGGCCGAGGCGCTCTCTGCCCAGCTCGGCACTGCCCTCGACCGGCTGGGTGTCGAGCACGCGCAGCTGCGGGAGGCCCAGGCGATCGCCAAGATCGGCAACTGGGTCGTCGACCTGGCCACCGGGTCGGAGCTGTGGTCCGACGAGATGCATTGCATCCTAATGACCGACCCGAAGCGGACGGTGCCCAGCTACCAGAGCTACCTCGAGCGGGTCGATCCCGCCGACCGCGCGGCGGTGTGCGAGTTCTTTACAGGCTCGCAGGTGCAGAGCCTGGGCGGCCGTCGCGAGGACCGGCTGAGCCTGCCGGGCGGCGTGACCAAGGTGATCGAGGCGTGTTGGCAGGCGGACTGCGACGCACAGGGCCGGCCTTTGCGAGTGCTGGGCACCTGCCAGGACATCACCGAACGCCGCCAATCCGAACAGCATCTGCGTGAGCTCGCGGCCAGGCTGTCGGACACAGTGGAGAGCATCACCGACAACTTTTACACCGTCGACCGCGACTGGCGCTTCACACATGCCAACAGCCACCTGCTGGCGCTGCTGTCCAAGCCGCGCAGCGAAGTCGTCGGCGCCGTCCTGTGGGACGTTTCCCCACACTTGGCTGGCACGCCCTTCGAGGAAGCCTTCCGGCGCGCCATGCGCGACGGCGTCGCGGTCAACGTGGAAGCCTGGCTGCCCGGGCGGCAACGCTGGTACAGCTCCCGCGCCTACCCGTCGGAGGCGGGCCTGACGGTACAGTTTCGCGATGTCAGCGCCGAGCACGCGGCGCGCCGTCACCTAGAACTGCTGGAAGCCAGCATCTCGCAGCTCAGCGACTTGGTCGCCGTAGCCGACAACGGGCGCCAGGACCGGCGCGGCCTGCGTGTCATCTTCGTCAACGAGGCATTCGTGCGAGCCACCGGCCACTGCCGCGACGACGTGGTCGGCCGGTCGGCCTCGCTGCTGTACGGGCCGCTCACCGACCGCGCCGAGATCGAGCGCATGCGCCAAGCGGGCGAGCGCCGCCAGGCGGTGCGCGCCGAACTGCAGGTGTACCGCAAGGACGGTGAGACCTTCTGGGCAGAGGTCGACGTGGTGCCGGTGCAGGTGCGGGGCGAGAGCCCGGAGCATTTCGTCATCATCGCGCGCGACATCACCGAGCGGCGGCACGACCGCCAGGTGCTTCGCGAACTCAATGCCGGGCTGGAAGCGCGGGTCGCCGCCCGGACGGCCGAGCTGAGCATGGCGCGCGAGCAGGCTGAAAGCGCAAACCGCGCCAAGTCGGCCTTCCTGGCGACCATGAGCCACGAGATCCGCACGCCGATGAACGGCGTCATGGGCATGATCGACGTCCTGCACCAGACCAGTCTGAAGGGCTACCAGGTGGAGATGGTCGACCTGATCCGCGACTCTGCCGACAGCTTGATGGCGATCATCGACGACATCCTTGATTTCTCGAAGATCGAGGCCGGCAAGCTGCAGATCCAGCACGAGCCGATGCGGCTGGCCGACGCGGTTGAGAAGGTTTGCGCCATGCTCGACCACACGGCCGTCAAGCGCGGCGTGCGGATGGCGGTGTTCGTCGATCCGGCGATCCCGCGCGTGCTGGCCGGCGACGAGACGCGCGTGCGCCAGGTGCTGGTGAACCTGTGCGGCAACGCCATCAAGTTCTCCAGCGGTCAGGGCCGCCAGGGCGAGACCTCGGTGCGGGCCACAATGCGGGCGCAGGACGACCAGGGCGTGGACATCGAGATCGCCGTGGCCGACAATGGCATCGGTATGGACGAGGCGGCGGTATCGCGGCTGTTCACGCCCTTCTCGCAGGCCGACGGATCGACGACGCGGCGCTTCGGCGGCACCGGGCTCGGGCTGGCCATCACGAGCACGCTGGTGCGCCTGATGGGCGGCGAGATCGTGGTGCGCAGCTCACCGGGGCAGGGCTCGGCTTTCACCGTCCGCTTGCGCCTGGCGCGCGTCGCCAACGCGCTGAACGACGGTCCGGTAGGCCCAGTCGGCTCCGTCGGGGCCGCGGGCCTGCGCTGCCGCATCATCGGCGGCGAGCAGCCGCTGGCGCACGACCTGGGCGCTTACTTGGCGCACGCCGGCGCGGTGGTCGAGCCGCTGCCGAACCTGGCCGCCGCCGTCGCCGCACCGGTGCCTGCGGGGCTGTGTGTCTGGCTCATCCTGCCCGGGCAGGACGTGCCTGACCTGGCGGCGCTGCGTGCGATGGCGCCGGGCGCAGGACCCGGGCCGCACGGGCCGCCCGGGCCCGACGAAGGCAGCGAGACCCGCTTCGTCGTGCTGGGCCGCGGCGCTCGCCGCCGCCTGCGCGTGGAGGCGGCCGACCTAGTCAGCTTAGACGCCGACGCGCTGTTACGCAGCACGCTGATCAAAGCGCTGGCGCTGGCTGCGGGCCGCGTGCCGAAGGCCCCGGTGAACGACGCCGCCGACGCTGCGTGCGACCCGGCGCAGGCCCCGCCCCGCCACGAAGCCCGCGCCCAGGGCCGTCTGATCCTGGTGGCCGAAGACAACGAGACCAACCGCCTGGTGATCGTGCGCCAGCTGGCCTTGATTGGCTGTGCCGCCGACGTCGCCGTGAACGGCCGCGAGGCGCTGGAGAGCTGGCGCAGCGGCGACTACGCCCTGCTGCTGACCGACCTGCACATGCCCGAGATGGACGGCTACGCCCTGGCCAGCGCGATCCGCGCCGAGGAGGCGGGCGGCCGGCGCACGCCCATCGTCGCCCTCACGGCCAACGCGCTGCGCGACGAAGCGCGCCTGTGCCTGGACGCGGGCATGGACGCCTACCTGACCAAGCCGATCCGCCTGGCTCCGCTGCGCCAGGCCATCGAACACTGGCTCGTCCCGCAGACGGCGCCGACGGCGCCGGGCGTGTCGGCCGTGGCGCCGCTGCCGGTGAACATGAAGGTGCTGGTGGACCTGGTCGGCGACGACCCGGTTGCCCTGCGCGGCGTGCTGCAGGCGTTCCGGGCCAGTGCCACGCAGCTGGCCGGCGAGTTGGAGGCGGCGGCCACTGTGGCCACGGCGTTGCCGCAGCGAGCGCTGACGTCCATCGCACACCAGCTGAAGTCCGGCGCGCGCGCGATCGGAGCCGACACGCTCGCCGAACTCTGCGCGGCCGTCGAACAGGCCGGCCCGGCCGAGGCCATGAACGTGCTGCTACCGCGCCTGCGGGTCGAATTGCAGACTGTGCAGGAACATCTCTCAAGACGCGAAGGAAGCCCATGAACGCCACCCACGAAGAACACGCGACGTCGGCGACCGCGGCGTCACGCTGCGAGCCGGCCGCTGCAAACCCGGCCGGCGCGACCGTCCTGCCGCGCATCCTGCTGCTCGACGACGATCCGGTAATGCTGGCCGTGCAGTCGCACATGCTGCGGGCCATGGGCTATGCCGAGGTCAGTACCGCCACCCGGGCCGAAGCGGCACTGGCCATGCTGCATGCGTCGCCTCAGGCCGTGGACCTGATCATCTGCGACCTGAACATGCCCGGCATGGACGGCATCGAATTCCTGCAGCTCGTCAATGCCAGCGCCTACAGCGGCTCGGCGGTGCTGCTCAGCGGCGAGGGCCAGCACATCATGCACACGGTGCGCCGCCTGCTGGCCGGCGGCCGGCTGACGATCCTGGGCGCGCTGGAAAAGCCCGCCACGCGCTCGGCGCTGAACGAACTGCTTGAGCGCTGGCAGCCGCGTGGCGCGCAGGCCCCAGCACGTCGGCCGCCGCCCATCACGACCGCCGACCTGCACGCTGCCAGCCGGGAAAGCCAGTGGGTGCTGCATTACCAGCCCAAGGTCAACCTGTGCAGCGGTGCTGTGGTCGGCGTGGAGGCCTTGGTCCGCTGGAACCACCCGGACCATGGCCTGATCTATCCCGACCACTTCATCGCCGCGGCCGAGGAGTGCGGTGCCGTCGATGCCCTGACCGACTGGGTGCTGCAGGAGGCGATGACCCAGCTCGGCCGCTGGCATGTCCGCGGCCTGCCGCTGCGCGTGGCGGTGAACGTGTCGATGGAAAACCTGCGCTCGCCCTACTTCGTGCACCGCATTTGCGCGCTGGCGCTGCAGACCGGCACGGCGCCGCAGGACGTCACGCTGGAGATCACCGAGAGCAGACTGATGTCGCCATCACCAACCCCGCTGGAGAGCCTGGCCAGGCTGCGCATGCAGCGTTTCGGCCTCTCGATCGACGACTTCGGCACAGGGCATTCCTCGCTGGCGCAGTTGCGTGACGTGCCCTTCACCGAGCTGAAGGTCGATCGCGGCTTCGTCAATGGCGCGCGCCACAACCAGATCATCCGGCCGATGCTCGAAGGCAGCATCGCCATCGCCCGCGGCCTGGGCATGCTGGCAGTCGCCGAGGGCGTGGAGACCTCAGATGACTGGCAGCTGCTGCGCGAGTTGGGCTGCGATCTGGCGCAGGGCTACTTCATCGGCCGGCCCATGGCTGCCGACCGAGTACCGGATTGGCTGGCCGACTGGAAAGGTCGGAGCGCCGGCCTGATCGGTTCGTAAGGCCCGGCTCTTTGCGCGCCTGGGCGAATGCGCCGGCGTTCAAGGCTCAGGCATCGAGCAGATCGGGCATCTGACAGAGTCAGCAGTAGCGCCTTGCGGCATGGGCCGCCCAATGCCAACATGTTCAGCGTCAACTCGGCAATCAACGACTGCAGTACAAGGAGAGCGGCTGTTGGCGGCGTGTCCTCGCGGGTCTGAGGGTGACTGCAGCTGGCCGAATCGAGCCATGAAGGACCCGCCATCTGATAGTCTGCAGAGCAGCACATTGCTGACATTCATCACAGCCCCTTGTGCACCACGCACGAATGGCTTGCGGTGGAGATCATGCGTTCGTTCCCACCAACGGCGCATAGCGCCCACTTGCAAGCGGTGCGTTAGGCCTTGCCCTAAAGGCCTGAAGGAAAGGTCTCCGGCGCCTCGCGGTCGATCCAGGCCTGGACCACGTCCAGCGGCTCCAGTGCGCTGGTTTCGTCGATATGCACCACGACATCGAACTGCTGGTCCAGATGGGTGTGGAAGTAGTGACTTCGCCGCTCGGTGTCGGGCCGGTAGATCACGCCGATGGCGCGCTGCAGCCGGGGGGTCGACACCATGGCGCGCAAGACAGCGTCGTCGCGCAAGGGCAGCAGAAACTGCGGCGCTCCGGTCTTGTGAAACACGTCCTCCCAACTGCCGGGCAACCCCGCGCGGACGCGTTTGCGTTGTGCCGGCTCGTCCCAGTTGGATGCGGCCGTGACCCA
>CAIWPS010000270.1 GCA_903914615.1 uncultured beta proteobacterium
GCGTGGTGTCCTTCTGCGCCACCGACAGCTTCTGCTGCAGCGACTGCATCTGCCTGCTGAGTTCGGCAAGCGTGGGATCGCCGTCGGCACCCCTGCCGGCGGCAGCTGACATGCTCGAAACGACGGCCGGGATCATGGCTTGCATCCATCCTGGGCGGTCGACGGACCGCCTTGCCATGCAATTCGTCATCGCGGTACGAAACTTGAGCCTTTCGAACCCTGAAAGCGTCTCCGCCCCCGGCGGCGTGACTTTTTTCACGCGCGAGGGGGTGGCGGGATGACGACGGCGAAGGTCGGCGCGGTGGCGTGCCCTTCAGCCCGCGGCCTGCGTGGGCAGGTCGGCCTGCCGCCACAGGCGCAGCAGGTCTGCCTCGGATTCGCCGGCGCTCAGCGTCTGCAGCGCGCCGTCCGCCGCAAGGCCGAACACCGGCGGCATGCGGCGGCTGCAATGGCGGCTCCAGAGCGAGGCCGTGTAGGCACCGGCCAGGCCGATCTCGACGATGTCGCCTTCCGCGATGGGCGGCGCCTGCACCGTGCCCAGCACGTCGCCGGCAAAGCACAGCGGCCCGGCGATGGTCTGCGTGCACGGCGGGCCGGGGCGCAGCGCGAATGTGCCGTCCAGCGGCTGCAGCGGGCAGGGCCAGTCGTCGGGGCGGTAGACGCGGCGCAGCAGGAAGTCGGCGCCCAGGTGCACCGTGGCCACGCCGCGCCGCACGTACTCGACCCGCGTGTAGGCGCGGGCGGTGGTGGCCAGCAGCGAGCGGCCCATCTCGGTGTAGACGCGCCAGCGGCCGCTGAAGAGCTCGGGCACCTCGGCGCGCAGCGCGGCGGCGTAGTCGGCGTAGGCGGCCTGCGCCGGCAGCCCGCCGCCCAGGTTCAGCCACTGCGTGCGCGGGTGGCGCAGTGCCAGGTCGGCCAGGCGCCGCGCCGACAGCACCAGCTGGTCCAGCGTGCAGCCCTGCGAGCCGATGTGGGCGTGCCAGCCGGCGCAGTCCAGGTCGCCCGGCAGTTCTTCGAAGTCCTCGCCGAAGCGGCTGCCGGCAACGGCCACGCTGGTGTGGGCGACCTGGCCGCGGCCGGTGCGCGTGTTGACGCGCAGCGAGCAGGGCGCCTGCGTGCGCGCCAGCTCGTCCAGGCTGTTGGCGCTGAGAACCCAGCCCAGCGCCTGCGCGCGGGCGATCTCGGTGCGCGTCTTGGCCGGCGAGTCGTAGAGCAGCGGTGCGCCCGGCCAGGCGCGCGCCGCCACCAGCCCTTCGGTGAACGAAGCCGCCTCGAAGCCGAAGCCCCAGCCGCCGAAGTGCCGCAGCAGCGCCTCGTAGGGCGCGGCCTTGAGCGCCGGGCAGTGCTGGAATTCGGGCAGCGCGTGCTTCAGCTCGAAGGCCCGTGCCTGCACCTGCGCGAGGTCGTAGACGATGGCGCTGGGCCGCTCGTCGTCCAGCCGCAGGCGGCCGGCCAGGCGCTGGCGCAGCTCAGCCATGGGCCAGCTCGTGCAGCAGCAGGTGGGCCAGCCGTTGCAGGTCGGCACCGGCACGGTCGCCCTGGGTGCCCGCGCCGCGCGCCACGCGCAGCAGCGTCCGTCGCCCGGCCCGCACCGGCTGGCCGATGAAGGCGCCGTGGACGATCAGCCGGCGGTGCAGCCGCCGTGTGGCGTCGCCGTCCAGGCCGGGGTCGAAGCTGAGGATGCCCTGGCGGTCGGCCAGCCCGTCGCCGCCGCGGTCGATGGCGATGCCGGCGGCCGCCAGGGCGGGCCCGAAGGCCTCGGCCAGCGCGGCCGACCAGTTGGCGGCCGCCATCGCTCCGGCGCCGAGCTCGCGCGCCAGGCGCCAGCGCGACCCCAGCCCGGGCCCGCAGGCGAAGCCCTGCGCCCGCGGCCAGCCCGGCGGCAGCAGCGTGGCGCCGCAGAAGGGCGGGGCGCCGAGGAACTTCGAGCCGGTGAGGATGACGGCCCAGCCCAGTCCCAGCCAGCGCCGCACGTCGGCATGGCTGCAGCGCCCCTGCGAGGCGTCGACGACGATGCGGGCGCCGCCGGCCTGGCTGCGCTGAATCTGCAGGCAGGCGCTTTCCGACGGAGCCGCGAGGCCGGTCTTGGAGCACGGCACGTGGTGCAGCAGCAGCGGCATGGCGGCGTGCGCGGCGGCGATCGCGTGGGCCTGGTCGTCCACCGCGGCGGCGGGCAGGGCGGTGCCGTCCGCGTCGCGCAGGCGCAGGCAGGCCACGCGGGCCTGCACCGGCAGCGGCTGGCCCACCGGGCCGCCGGCGGCGTGCGGCAGGCCGGCGGCGGCGTGCAGGCAGCCGCTGCCGATCTCGTCGGCATCGCACATCACCGAACAGAAAGGCTGCGGCCCCATCGCCAGCGCGCAGGTGTACTCGGCATCGGTGCCCGATGGCGCCAGCACGCATTGCGCCGCACCGTAGCGCAGTCGCAGCGACAGCGCGGGGTCCAAGGCCGGGCCGGCCAGGGTGGCCGCGCGGTGGCGCGCCAGCAGCGCCGGCGTCACCGGGTTGGCGGTGCAGCTGCCGAAGTGCAGCAGCGTGTCGGCGGCCAGCGCCGGCAGGCCGTAGGGCGAGCGGCCGCGCGCGTCGACGCCCTGCAGCAGCTCGTCGTGCAGCGCGGGTTCGCTGGCTGCCAGGGCCGCCACGGCGCTAGTGCAGCGGCCCGGCGGGCAGCCGTGGCCGCAGCACGCCGGGGTCGCTGGCGGCGCGCGCCAGCAGCGCGCGGAAGGCCGCGAACAGGGCCAGCATGTGGGCACGCTTGTAGCCGAAGTCCTCCAGCGCATCCATGGCATGGACGACGCCGCCGGTGTCGCATTCGAAGACCAGCAGCAGGCCATCGGGCGTCTCGCCACAGTCGATGCTGTAGTAGTCCAGCCCCAGGCGTTCGTCGAGCTGCGCCAGCGCCGCGGCATGGCGCTGGCCGAAGCCGTGCGCGAAGTCGTCGAAGAAGCGCTGCTCTTCGGCGCGGTTGTCGGGCCGGTCGGCCATGTCGCCGTTCAGGTAATGCACCATCCAGCGCGACGACAGCGCCAGGTGGACCGGCCAGGGCCGGCCGCCGACGAAGGCGATGCGGTATTTCCGGTACTGGCCGTCGCGGCCGCGGTAGTCGACGAAGCTGGACAGCACGAAGGCCTCGCCCGGCGTCGCGGCGAGGAAGGCCGTGAGCGCTTCGCGGCTGTCGATGCGCGCCAGCCCCTGGCCGGCATGGCTGCCCTGCGGGCGGCAGATGAGCGGCAGGGCGGCGCCGGGCAGCACGCCGTCCCAGTCGCGCGAGCCTGCGGCCAGCTGCTGCAGCTCGTCGCGGCTGGCGCAGGCCGAAGGCGGTGTCAGGCAGCCGGGCACGCCTTCGAGCACGCGCCACAGCTGCTCGCGGGCCAGGCGCAACACGCGGCGGGGGTCGTTCAGCGTCGGCCGCGGCAGCGCCGGCATGTACGCGGCCAGTGCCTGCAGCAGCGCCCGCGCCTCGGGCGCCTCGCACACGCCGATGCAGGCCACGTCGTGCGGCGGCAGCTTCAGCCCCAGGCCGGGGTGCAAGGGGTCCACGTAGACCATCTCCAGCGTCACGTCCGAGCCGTGCAGCAGGAACTCGATCGGCATGTTGGCCATCAGGTTGCCGGGCGTCATCAGCGTCAGCACGCGCAGCGCCTCCGTGCCCTGCGCGGCCAGGGTGTAGCGCCGCGAGACCGACAGCGCCTCGGCCTGCAGCCGTGCCGCCAGGTCGGCCTGGCCGGAAATCGACATCAGGTTCGACAGGTCCATGAGCGCGCGCGCATCGCGCCGCTGCCGCTGCAGCCGGGCGACCAGGCGATCGCGCAGCGGCTCCATGTCGACGCCCCGGAACGCCAGTTCCATCAGCCGCGGCAGGCCGATGAAGTCGTCGCCGCGTTCGGTGGCGGGGTAGTACAGCGACGGCGGCGCGGCCGCGAGATGGGTGTGCATGGTGCGTGCGGGCGAGGCGGTGACCGCCGGGAGGGCGGGCCTGCAGTCAGTGTCGGCCAGGCCTTGCGAACGCCGGGCCGACAAGAGCGGGGTCTATCGGCCTCTTTTCCGCGGCCTGCTCCGCCGGCGCGATGGCGGCGGGATGACGGTGCGGCGCCTTCGCCACGCGGCGCCATTGACGCCGGCATGCGCACCCCGTAGAAGGGCGGGTCGCCGACAAGAAGGAAGCCGCCCATGCGCCACCTGCACCCTCGACTGCTCGCCAGTGCCGCCCTGCTCGCGCTGGGCGCCTGCGCCGTGGCGCCGCCGCTGGCCGACCCGGCGGCGCGGGCGCCGGCGCTGGGCGGCTTCGGCGAGCTGCAGGTGCCCGTCACCACGCGCTCGGCGGCGGCGCAGCGCTGGTACACGCAGGGCGTGCTGCAGGCCTACGCCTTCAACGAAGCCGAGGCGGTGCGCATGTTCAAGGCCGCGCTGGCCCAGGACCCGGACTGCGCGATGTGCGCCTGGGGCGTGGCCTGGCAGCTGGGCCCCAACATCAACGACACCGACCGCTCGCGCGTCCCCGAGGCGCTGCGCTACCTCGACCTCGCGCTGCGCCACGCCGCCGGCGCGACGCCGCGCGAGCGGGCGCTGATGGACGCGCTGGCGCTGCGCTACGGCCACGCCAGCACGGCGCGCGAGACGGCACCGCTGCTGGCCGAGCGCTGCGGCCCCGGCGGCGACGACGACCCCGCCGACCCGCTGGACATCGCCTACGCCGATCGCATGCGGGCGCTGGTGCAGGCCACGCCCGACGACCCCGAGCTGCTGTCGCTGTGGGCCGAGGCCGAGATGGTGGCCACGCGCGACGACTGGTGGCCCGCGGGTGGCCCGCCGGCCGGGCACATCGGCGAGGTGGCCGCGGCGCTCGAACACGCGCTGCAGCTGCATCCGCTGCACACGGGCCTGAACCATTACCTGATCCACGCCACCGACGCCGACGGCGTGGCCGGGCGCGCCGTCGCGGCGGCCGACCGCCTGGGCACGCTGGCGCCGGCGTCGCCGCACCTCGTGCACATGCCGGCGCACACCTACTCGCACATCGGCCGCTACGCCGACGCCGCGCGCGTCAACGAGGCCGCGCTGGCGGCCGAGCAGACGCTGCGCGAGGCGCAGCAGGCGCAGGGTTTCGAGATCAGCAAGGACTGGCGCAACCACGACCAGCACTTCCTCTGGTTCGCGGCCCTGATGCAGGGCCGCGGCGACGTGGCGCTGGTGGCGGCGCGCGGCGTTGCCGAACGCGCCGCCAAGTCGCAGAGCATCTACGGCGAATACCGGCGCAGCCTGCCCGTGCTGGCGCTGCTGCGCCTGCAGCGCTGGGACGCCCTGCTGGCGGAGCCGCCAGCCACCGGCACGCAGGGCCTGGGCCAGGTGCTGGACGCCCACGCCCGCGGCGTGGCGCTGGCGCGCAGCGGCCGCCTGCGCGAGGCGCGCGCGGCGCTGGTGCAGGTCGATGCCGGCAGCGCCACGGTGAACCGCGCCCACGCCTCCAACAAGTCCTTCGACCGCACGCTGCGCGACATGGCGGCCGCCAGTGCCGACCGCCTGCGCGCCGAGATCGCGCTCGCCGAGGGCCGCCACGACATGGCGTTGGCGCTGCAGGCGCAGGCCGTGCTCGAATCGCGCCGCGCCGACGAGAACGAGCCGCCCATGCTCGGCGCCGGCGCCCGCCTGGTGCTGGGCGAGATGCAGCTGCGCGCCGGCCGTGCTGCACTGGCCGAGCAGACCTACCGCGAAGACCTGGCGGCCCAGCCCGGCAGCGGCTGGGCGCTGGACGGGCTGGCGCGCTCGCTGCAGGTGCAGGGCAAGGTGGCCGGCGCGCAGGCGCTGCAGGCGCCGCTGGCCAGCGCCTGGGCGGTGGCCGATGCCTCGCTGCGGCGGGCGCGAACCGCCGACCGCTAGTGCGCAGGGCGCCCGCGGCGCCGCCCTGGCGCCGGCGGCGCTAGAACGGTGGCGCCAGCCCCAGTTCGCCGGCGATGCGCTGCAGGTCGGCGCGCGTGTCCGCCGGCAGTTGCAGGCCCTCGGCGCGGTGGCGCAGGTCGTTGCGGGCCTCGATCTCGCCGGGGTAGAAGACCTCGTCGAAGCCCGGCGCCAGCGGCACGGCCTTCAGATCGGCGATGAGGCCTTCCATGCGCGCGCCGAATTCGGCCGGCGGCTGCATGGCTGCGATGTCGAGCACGATCATCAGGTGGCCGGCGCCGCTGCGCTGCGCGGCCTGGTAGGGCCCGTGGACGCCGCTGCCGAAGGCGCTGCCGGTGAGCACGCCCGAGAGCATGTCCATCACCACCGAGATCGCATAGCCCTTGTGCTGCGCCATCGGCAGGACGATGCCGGCGATGGCCTCGGCGGGGTCGGTCGTGGGCCGGCCCGCGGCGTCCAGCGCCCAGCCTTCTGGGATCGGCAGGCCCCGCTGGCGGGCGAGGTAGATCTTGCCGCGCGCCACCGCGGTGTTGGCGATGTCCAGCACCATCGGCGCGTGGCGGCCCGCCGGCGCGGCCCACGACCAGGGGTTGTTGCCCACGGCCTTCTCGCGCCCGCCCCAGGGCGCCATGGCCGGGCTGGCGTTGGTCGACAGGAAGCCGACGCAGCCCGCACGCGCCGCCATCAGCGTGTAGTACATCGCGGTGCCGAAGTGGTTGGAGTTGCGCACCGCGACGGCGCCGATGCCATGCCGCCGGGCGCGTGCGATCGCTTCGCCGGCGGCCCGGGTAGCGATCACCTGGCCCATGCCGTCATGGCCGTCGAGCACAGCGATGGCGCCGCCATCGACAACGAGTTCGGGCCGCGCCACGGCCTCGCAGGCGCCCGCCTGCAGCCGGGCCAAATACCAACCCAGCCGCATCACGCCGTGGGACTGGTGGCCCCACAGGTCGGCCTGCACCAGGGTGTCGGCGACCAGGCGCGCGTCGGCTTCGGGCATGCCGGCGCGGCTGTAGACGGCGGCGCAGAAGTCGGTCAGCGGGCCGGGCGCGATGCGGGTCAGCGCGTCCATGGCGCGCCGGCCTGCGTCAGGAAGTCGAAGTCGCAGCCGCCCTCGGCCTGCAGCACGGCCTTGCGGTACAGCGCCTTGTAGCCGCGCGCCGGGCCGGGTGGTGGCACGAAGTCCTGCAGGCGGCGCGCGACTTCGGCCGGGTCCACCAGCAGGTCGATGCGCTTGTCGGCCACCGACAGGCGGATGAGGTCGCCGTTGCGCACCGCGCCCAGCGGCCCGCCGACCGCCGACTCGGGCGAGACATGCAGCACGATGGTGCCGAAGGCGGTGCCCGACATGCGTCCGTCGGAGATGCGCACCATGTCCTTCACGCCGGCCTGCGCCAGCTTCCTCGGGATCGGCAGGTAGCCGGCCTCGGGCATGCCGGCGGCCTGCGGGCCGATGTTCTGCAGCACCAGGATGTCTTCGGCGGTGACGTCGAGGCCCGGGTCGTCGATGCGCCGGGCGAGGTCGTCCAGGCCACTGAAGACGACGGCGCGGCCCTGCTTCTCGAACAGCGCCGGCGTCGCCGCCGCGCGCTTGAGGATGGCGCCGCCGGGCGCCAGGCTGCCGCCGAGGGCGATCAGCCCGCCGACCTTCGAGACCGGGTCGGCGAAAGGGCGGATGACCTGGTGGTCGACCCAGTCCAGCGGCTCGGCCAGGCGCTCGCCCAGCGTGCGGCCGGTGACGTCCACCGTGTCCAGGTGCAGCAGCGGCTGCAGTTCGCGCAGCAGGGCGCCCATGCCGCCGGCGGCGTGGAAGTCCTCCATGTAGCCCTCGCCGACGGGCTTGAGGTCGACGAGCACCGGCGTCTCGTCGGAGATCGCGTTCAGCCTGCCGTTGTCGATGCGGATGCCCAGGCGCCCGGCCACGGCGGTGAGGTGGACGACGGCGTTCGTCGAGCCGCCCAGCGCCATCAGCACGCGCAAGGCGTTCTCCACCGACCGGGTGGTGATGACCTGGCTGGGCCGGATGGGCCGCCCGATCAGCGCCACGGCGGCGCGGCCCGTCATCTCGGCGGCCACCAGGCGGTCGGCATGCACGGCCGGGATCGCCGCCGTGCCGGGCAGCGACATGCCCAGGGCCTCGGCGATGCAGGCCATGGTGCTGGCCGTGCCCATCACCGCGCAGGTGCCGGCGGTGACCGAGAGGCGGCCTTCGACCTGCTGGATCTCGGCCGCATCCACGGCCCCGGCACGGAACTTCTGCCAGAAGCTGCGGCAGTCGGTGCAGGCGCCCAGGCGCTGGCCCTTGTGGCGGCCGGTCATCATCGGCCCGGTGACGAGCTGGATCGCGGGGACGTCGGCCGAAGCCGCGCCCATCAGCTGCGCCGGCACCGTCTTGTCGCAGCCGCCGATGAGCACCACCGCATCCATGGGCTGGGCCGAGATCATCTCCTCGGTGTCCATGGACATCAGGTTGCGGTAGACCATGCTCGTCGGGTTGAGGAAGACCTCGCCCAGCGACACCGTCGGAAACACCCGCGGCAGCGCGCCCGCGGCGAGGACGCCGCGCGACACCGCCTCCACGAGCTCGGGCATGCCGCGATGGCAGTTGTTGAAACCCGAGGGCGTCATCGCAATGCCGACGATGGGCTGGTCCAGCAGCTGGGTGGAAAGCCCCATCGAACGTGCGAACGAGCGGCGCAGGTAGCGCGCGAAGTCGGGGTCGCCGTAGTGCGTCAGGCCGGCGTCCAGCCCTCGGGCGCGCTTCATGGCGGGGTGCCCTGCACGGACGGCCCCGCGGGCGCGTGGGCGGGGACGGGCAGGGACGAGGTCCGCCTGGAAAGCCGCAGCAGCATGGGTCGAAGGGCCTGGTGGCCGGGTGGGTGACGGCGACAACGCCGGCGGCACGATGGCTTGCGGTGCGCGCGAAGCTCTCGGCCCTGGGCGGCCGATCCTACCCCGTCACGACGCCGCGGCCAGCGTGCGACCCGGGGCGTGCATCGCCGCGGCGTGGGTCGGCTCCTGCGGGCCCGTTCCACTACATTGCCGCTCCATGAACAACGACTTCAAGCCCCTGCCCACCGTCAACGACGAGCTCGACCTGCTGGCCGAGCTGATGGCACTGGACCAGCGCGACATCATCGAGCTGGGTTGCGGCGCGGCCCAGCTGGCCCGCTCGCTGCTGGATCGTTTCCCGGCCAGCAGGGTCACCGGGCTGGAGGTCGACGAACGGCAGCACGCCAAGAACCTGGCGTCGCCGCGTCCGGGCTTGAGTTTTGTCGCCGGCGGCGCACAGGCCATACCCTTTGCCGAGGCGAGTTTCGACCTCGCACTGATGCTCAAGTCCCTGCACCATGTCCCGGTGCCGCTGCTCGCACAGGCGCTGGCCGAAGTGGGCCGGGTGCTGCGGCCGCGTGGCTGCCTGTACGTGTCCGAGCCCGTCTACGCCGGATCGTTCAACGAGCTCGTGCGGCTCTTCAACGACGAGGGCGTGGTTCGCGCGGCCGCCCAGGCGGCACTGGATGACGCGCTGGCGAGCGGCCTGTGGGAACAGGTGGCCGAACGGCGCTTCCAGATGCCGGTGGCCTTCAAGGACTTCGGCGACTTCGAGCAGCGCA
>CAIWPS010000271.1 GCA_903914615.1 uncultured beta proteobacterium
CTCATCTACGTCAGCGGCGCCGCCGTCACCTACGGCAGCTGCGCGGCGCTGTTCAGCGCCGCCTGCGCGCTGTGCCTGACGCTGCGCTACCGACACCAGGCCCCGCCGCCGGCGCCGGTGACGCTGCAGACCCTGCTCGCAGGGGTGCACTTCGTGTGGCAGCGCAAGGTGGTGCTGGGCGCCATCTCGCTGGACCTGTTCGCGGTGCTGTTCGGTGGCGCCACCGCGCTGCTGCCGATGTTCGCCAGGGACATCCTGCACACCGGCCCCGCCGGCCTGGGCCTGCTGCGCAGCGCGCCGGCGATGGGGGCGCTGGCGATGTCGCTGATGCTGACGCGCTGGCCCGTGCGCCGCCGCACCGGGCCGCTGCTGCTGGGCGCCATCGCGGTCTACGGCCTGGCCACGCTGGCCTTCGGGCTGGCAACGCAGTTCGTCGTCGCCATGGCGGCGCTGGCCGTCACCGGTGCGGCCGACATGGTCAGCGTGGTGATCCGCTCGACCCTGGTGCAGCTGGAGACCCCCGACGCCATGCGCGGCCGCGTCAGCGCCGTCAATTCGGTCTTCATCGGCGCCTCCAACCAGCTCGGTGAATTCGAATCGGGTGCCACGGCGGCGGCCCTCGGGCCGGTGGGCTCGGTGGTGCTGGGCGGACTTGCCACGCTGCTGGTGGCGGGCCTCTGGCTGCGGCTCTTTCCCACGCTGGCGCAGCGCGACGCACTGCTGCAGGCCGGCACCGCGCAACCCGGGGGTCGGGCACGGACCTGAGGGCACGTCGCAGCGGGGCAATGCGGCACATGGCCTTCATCCCCGCTTGGCGTTCATGCGCACGCGCACTTCGCGTTGGCGCACCTTCCACTGCTGCACCTGGGCCTTGCGGTCCAGCGCCGTCAGGCTGTCGCGCTGCACCTCGCGCAGCAGCTTGGCATGGTGGCGCAGCCGCTCGTCGCTGACGCCGGCGCGAACGGCGCAACCCGGTTCCGCCTCGTGGCGGCAGTCGCGGAAGCGGCATTGCGGCGCCAGCCGCGCGATGTCGTCGTAGGCGGCTTCGAGGGCCTCGGCACTGCCTTCCAGGCGCAGGCTGCGCAGGCCCGGCGTGTCGATGATGCAGGCACCCTGCGGCGTCAGGTGCAGCGACCGTGCGGTGGTGGTGTGGCGGCCGCGGTTGTCACCGGCACGGTTGGCACCGGTGTCCTGGCCCGCGCCCTGCGCGAGCGCATTCGTCAGCGTGCTCTTGCCGGCGCCGCTGGAGCCCAGCAGCACCAGCGTCTGGCCGGCGAGCAGCCAGGGCGCGAGCGCCGCCGCGGGGTCGCCTCCCAGCGCGTCGACGGCCAATGCGGCCACCCCGGCGGGCAGTCGCGCCTGCACCTCGCGCAGCCTTGCGTCGGCCTGCGGGCACAGGTCGCGCTTGCTCAACACCACCACCGCGCTGACGCCGGCCATGCGCACCAGCGCGAGGTAGCGCTCCAGGCGGCGCGGGTTGTAGTCGCCGTCCAGCCCCATGACGAGCAGCGCCGTGTCGACGTTGCTGACGATGACGCTGCGCGCGAAGCCGTCGCGGCCCTCGGGCTGGCGCCGTGCCAGCTGGTTGAGCGGCGGCAGGCGCGCATGCGCCCACCATTCGGCCAGGCCATTGCGCCGGGCCAGCACCCAGTCGCCGACGGCCAGCGCGTCCTCGGCGGCGGCCAGCTGGCTGCGCAAGGCCGGCAGCTGCCGTGCCGCGCACTCGGCGATGCCGTCGTGCAGCGTGAGGCCTTCGCGGTGGACCTCGGTGACGCGCATCAGCGCGCTCCCGGCGCCGCTCGCCGGCTGGTTCAGGACATGCTGTGCGAGGGTCGGCGCCAGGCCGATGCGGCGCAGGCGCTCGAGGGTCGATGCATCGTTCATGGGAAACGCTTTCGTGCGTGACAGGACCACGGCGGCGCAGAGCGCCGCCCGGCTGCGGGCGGCGAGGCCTGCAGCAGCTGCGGGGGGTTGGGTTCTGTCGGCCGCGACGCCAGCGTCACGGCATCACGAAAGCGGCGCGGGGCCGCGAGGGCAGTGGTACGCAGCGAGGGCGGCGTACCGGGGCGACGTGGCTAGTGCGCGCGTGCCGACAGGAGGGCGGTGTCAAGGGTCTTCATGGCGGCCTCTCCTGTGCTGGGTTGAAACGAGGCCGCACTGTGCATCGCAGCGGGTGGCGCGTCAAGCGCGCGCAGCGCCAGCGTGAAAAGACCCCGAATGCCGTTCGAGCCGAACCGCCAGAATAATGCTCTTGCCGGCCCCGAGTGCCGCAGCCCCTCCATGCCTGCCGAAGCCACCACCACCCTGCCGCGAACGCTCGCCCTCGTCGACGACGACGCCGACTACAGCGAGTTCCTGACCCTGCACCTGCGGGGGCTGGGCATCGAAGTGCAGCCCTATGCCGACAGCAACGACCTGCTCACCGGCGCGGCCCCGTTCGACCACAGCTTCTACATCCTCGACCTGATGCTGCCGGGCGTCGACGGCGTCGACCTCATCACGCTGCTGCGCCGTCGCACGCGCGCCGGCATCCTCGTCGTCTCGGGTCGCGCCTCGCCCGACGTGTTCGCGCAGGTCATCGACGCCGGCGCCGACATGTACCTGGCCAAGCCTGCCAGCTTCGAGCAGATCGTGGTCGCCGTGCGCGGCGTGCACCGCCGCGTGGCGGCACCGTCGACGCAGGTCTGGATGCTCGACGGCCGCGGCAGCCGCCTCATCGCGCCCGACGGCGTCGAGGTCTCGCTCAGCGAGACCGACCATGCGGTGATGCAGTGCTTTCTCGAGGCTCGCGGCGAGGTCGTGACGCGCGAGACGCTGTGCCAGCGCCTGGGCCACGGCAGCACGCCCGAGGCCGAGAACCTGTTGTCCGCCACCGTCTACCGGCTGCGCCGCCGCGTCGAGCGGGCGACGCCGCTGCCGGTGCCGCTGCAGACCCAGGCCCGCGTCGGCTACGTCTTCCGCGGCGAGCTCAGGGCGGGGTAGGCGGCATCGGCCGTGGCCGATGCCTCGGGCCGGCCCTGGGGCAGCCCCAGGCGGAACACGCTGCCCCCACCCGGCCGGGGTTCGTGGGTCACCCAGCCGCCGTGCAATTCGGCGACGCGCCGCACGACGACCAGCCCCAGGCCGTGGCCGGCGACGCTGCCCTCGGCCCGCGCACCGCGGGTGAACAGCCGCCGCGCCAGCGCCGCTTCGATGCCGGGGCCCTGATCGCAGACTTCGAACAGCAGGGCCGGCGGCGCGCCGTCGTCGCCGATGCGCAGCAGCACCTCCGAGCCCGGCGGCGAATAGGCCAGCGCATTGGCGAGCAGGTTGCGCAGGGCCAGCCGCAGCAGGCCGGCGTCGAGCGCGGCGCTGCGTGCGCCCGTGCCGCGGTCCACGCGCACGCGCGGCTGCCAGCCCGGGTCGAGGTCGCCGATGGCGAGCGCGACCAGGCCGTCGACGTCGACGTCGCGGCGCTCGGCATGGCCGCTGCCGGCCAGCAGGGCGGTTGCGGCCAGGGTGTGGTCCAGCGTGGCCACGATGCGGCCCAGCACACCGACGGCGCGCTGCACGCGGCCGCTGGCGGCCCCGGCGTCCACCGGGGCGGGCGCCAGGGCGCGGTGCGCCGCCTGCAAGGCAGCGGTGGCGTTGTTCAGCGGCTGGCGCACCTCGTGGGCGAGCAGCCGCAGCAGTTCCTCGCGCTCGTCGAGCCAGGTGCGCAGCCGGCGCGCATGGCGCTCGGCGGTGACCTGCAGGGTCGACTCGAGGGCCAGGCGACGTGCCTGCGCAAGCTCCTGCAAGCGCAGCCGCTCCAGGGCCATGCCCAGGTAGCCCAGGCTGCCGTGGATGGCGGCGACGACGCCGGCGACGATCACCCACTGGGTTGCGCCGGCCGGGTTGTCGAGCACCCGCGGCCAGCCGCCGGGCCCCAGCTGCAGCGCCAGCCAGGCCAGCGTCAGGCTCGCGCCGGCGAAGGCCCCCGCGATCAGCCGTGCGCTGCGCGAACGGGTCTGCCGCCACACCGTCGCCGCGGTCCAGGCCAGCCAGCCCGTGCCGGCCGATTGCACGAGGTCGCCGGCGAGCACGCGCCACCCTGTAGATCGCGTCGCCGCCAGCGCCACCGCGGCTGCGCCCGCAACCATGAAGAACAAGGCATGGTGCCAGCGCAGCGGCCTGCCGATCTCCAGGCGCAGAGCCGCCACCGAGAGCGGATAGGAGACCAGCGCCAGCAGGTTGGCCACGACCACGGTCCAGAAGTCCGGGATGGCGCCGCGCAGCGCCAGCAGCAGGCAGGCGGCGCCGTAGACCGCGGCGCCGCCGCACCAGGCGCCCAGCCGCGCTGCCGGGTGGCGCCCGCGCAGCACCACCCCGACCATGACCGGCATCGCAACGTAGATGAGGCCCAGCAGACACAGGGCCGTGGCGGTGTCGAAGCGGTTGCCGCTCATGAAAGTTGCCCGCGGCAGACGGCGTTCGCATTGCCGCTTTGAATGATCAAATTGGTCATATATGATTGCGCCAGACGATGCCGCAGGGATCTACGTCCAGTGTCGCACCCGGCACCGCGCAGTTCCGACGGCCGAGCGTGCCAGCGGCCCTGTCGCGGGTCATGGAAGTCCACAGTTGCCCGGAAGGCCCCGATGAACGCCTCTGCTTGCGATCCCAGCCCTTCGCAATCGATTGCCGATGCAGCCACTTCCATGCCCGCGATGATGGCCGGCGCCGTGCGGGTCTTCGTCGTCGACGACCACCCGATGGCCCGGCAGGGCGTGGCGGTGATGCTGGCCGAATCGCCCCTCATCAGGCATGTCGGCGAGGCCGAGGACGGCGCGCAGGCCTTGCGCAACGCCGCCGCAGCCCGGCCCGACGTGGTGATCATCGACCAGTCGCTGCCGGGCATGGACGGGGTGGCAACCCTGGCTGCCCTGGCGGCCCTGCTGCCCCAGGCGCGCTGCGTGCTTCTCCTGTCCGAACCCGATGTCGCGCTGGCGCGCCGGGCCCTGGCCGCCGGCGCCCTGGGCCTGCTGCTGAAGTCGGCCACGTCGCAGGACCTCGTCGCCGCGGTGCTGGCGGCCGCGCGCGGGCAGCGTGCGGAGTCGCCGCAGATCGCCGCCGCGCTGGCAGACACCGACGCAAGGGCGCCGCTGGGGACCGACCTCACGCGCCGCGAGCGCGACCTGCTCCAGCTGCTGGCCCAGGGCCTGGGCAACCACGAGATCTCGACGCGCCTGGACATCGCCCTGCCGACGGTCAAGTTCCACGTCACCAACATCCTCTCCAAGCTGCAGGCCGAGAACCGCACCGCCGCCGTGCTGGTGGCCCTGCGCCACCAGCTCGTCGCCCTGGGCACGCAGGCCGGCGCCACGGCCTGAAGCCACGCCATCGCGGCGGCTTGCGGCGTGGCGCCTATGCTGGCGCCGATGGATGAACTCCGTGTGCTCCACGTCGACGCCGACCTGGTGGTCGTCGACAAGCCCGCCGGCCTGCTGGCCGTGCCCGGCCGCGGCGAGGCCGGGCGCGACAACCTCGCGGCGCGCATGCAGGCGCGCTGGTCCGACGCCCTGGTGGTACACCGGCTGGACATGGCGACTTCGGGCCTCATGCTGCTGGCCCGCGGCAGCACCGCCCAGCGCCGCCTGAGTGCGGCCTTCGCCAGTCGCGCCGTGCGCAAGCAGTACGTCGCCGTGGTCGAGGGATGCACCGACGCCGACGAGGGCGAGATCGACGCCCCCCTGGCCGCCGACTGGCCGCGGCGGCCGCGGCAACGCGTCGACCATGGGCAGGGCAAGCCGGCGCTCACGCGCTGGCGCGTGCTGGGCCGCGCCGCGGACTCCACACGGCTGGCGCTGGAGCCGGTGACGGGGCGCTCGCACCAGCTGCGCGTGCATCTGCTGTCGCTGGGCCACCCCATCCGCGGCGACGCGCTCTACGCCCCCGCGCCCTTGCGCGCCGAGCGGCTGCTGCTGCACGCCACCCAGCTGGCCTTCGCCCACCCGGCGGGCGGGCAGCCGATGTGCTTCGAGAGTGCGGTGCCGTTCTGATCGACCGCAGGCCGGCCCCCGGCAGCGGTTGGGGCAAGGGGCGCGGCCACACCGGCTCGCGACCTCGCTACAGTCGACCCCCTCCACCACTGCGGCGAGCCGCGAGCCATGAGCCGACAACTCAGCATCGTCACCGGCGCCTCGCGCGGCCTCGGCCTGGCCTTGACCGAACAGCTGCTGGCCCGCGGCGACCGCGTCGTGGCGCTGGCGCGGCGCGCGCCCGACCTGGTGGTGCCGCCCGGCGCCGAACTGCTGCCCTGGACGCTGGACCTCGCGCAGGCCCCGGCGGCGGCGGCGCGGCTGGCGCAATGGCTGTCAGAGCAGGACCCGGCGAGCTGGGCCGCGGCGACGCTGATCAACAACGCCGGCGTGGTTTCCACGCCCGGGCCGCTGGCGGCCGGGGACGATGCCGACCTGTCCAACGCCCTGCGCGTCGGGCTCGAGGCGCCGCTGCTGCTGACCGCAGCCTTCCTGCGCGCCACGGCGGCGTGGGCGCTGCCGCGCAAGGTGCTGCTGGTCTCGTCGGGCCTGGGCCGCCGCGCCATGGCCGGCAGCGCTTCCTACTGCGCCGCCAAGGCCGGCCTGGACCATCTGGCGCGCGCCGTCGCGCTGGAGGAAGCGGGCCGGCCCCACGGCGCCCGAATCGTCTCGCTGGCGCCCGGCGTCATCGACACCGACATGCAGGTGCAGCTGCGCGCCGCCGACCCGGCGCGCTTCCCCGAGCGCGAACGCTTCGTCGGCTTCCACGCCGCCGGCCAGCTCGACAGCCCGGCCGCCGCCGCGGCCAAGGTGCTGCGCTACCTGGACCGCGCCGACTTCGGCGGCCAGCCCGTGGCCGACGTGCGCGACGCCTGATGGCCGCCGACCGCGCCGCCGAACTGATCAGCACCCTGGGCCTGCGCCCGCACCCCGAGGGCGGGCACTACGCCGAGGTCTTCCGCTCGGCCCAGCAGGTCGACCCGCGGGACGGCCGGCCGCTGCGCCCGGGTCTGACCAGCATCGACTTCCTGCTGCGCGCCGGCGAGTTTTCGGCCTGGCACCGCGTGGCGTCGGACGAGGCCTGGCACCTGCTCGAAGGCGGCCCGCTGCGGCTGTGGCTGGCCAGCCCGGCGCTGGATGCCTTCAGCGCGGTGGACCTGCAGGGCGCCGGCGCTGCAGGCGCGCCGCGCCATGTCGTGCCGGCGCACTGGTGGCAGGCCGCCGAACCGCTGGGCGCCTTCGCCTACGTGGGCGCCACCGTCGGCCCGGGGTTCGACTTCGCCGACTTCGCCTTCGGCCGCGACGACGCCGCACTGGTGCGGGCCTTGGCGGCGCGCGCGCCGCAGCTGCAGCGGCTGCTCTAGTCGTCCAGGTGGACGCCGATGCCGCGCGCAGCCTGCAGCAGCGCGTGTTCGGGCGGGACGACGCGGTTGCGGCCCGCCACCTCGTCGAGCGCGACGCTGGTGCAGCGGTCGCCCTGCAGCGCCACCATGCGGCCGAACTGGCCGGCCTTGACCAGCTGCGCGGCGTGGTAGCCGAAGCGCGTGGCCAGCACGCGGTCGTAGGCCGTAGGCGAACCGCCGCGCTGGGTATGGCCGAGCACGATGCTGCGAACCTCGCTGGCCAGCCGCGGCTGCAGCTGGTGCTGCAAGGCCAGGCTGACGCCGCCCAGGCGCAGCGGGTCGGGGCTGGAGGCCAGCGTGGCGCGCACCGACAGGCCGGCGCCGCGCTCGTGCGCGCCCTCGGCGATGCAGATCAGCGTCGCACCGCCGTCGGCCTCGCGTTCGCGGCACAGCGCGGCCACGGCATCGAGGTCGAAGGGCAGCTCGGGGATGAGGATGGCGTCGGCGCCGCCGGCCATGCCGCCTTCGAGCGCGATCCAGCCGGCGTAGCGGCCCATGGTCTCGGCGATCATCACGCGGCCATGGCTGCGCGCGGTGGTCGACAGGCGGTCCAGCGCCTCGCTGACCACCGCCACCGCACTGTCGAAGCCGAAGGTGCGCTCGGTGTGCGCGAGGTCGTTGTCGATGGTCTTGGGCACGCCGACCACCGGCAGGCCCAGGGCCTCGAAGCGATGGGCGATGGTCATGGTGCCGTCGCCGCCGATGGCCACCAGGGCGTCCAGCGCCAGCTCGCGCACGTAGGCCAGGGCCTGCGCCGATGCGTCGCGGCCGCCGCCGACATCGAAGGGGTTGCAGCTGTTGTCGGTGCCCAGGATGGTGCCGCCCTGGGCCACGATGCCGATGACCTCGGCAGGCCCCAGGCCGCGGGAGCGCCGCTCCAGCAGGCCGCGGAAGCCGCGCTCGATGCCCGTCACGCGGGCACCGCATTCGCGCTGCAGCGCCAGCGTGACGGCGCGGATGACGGCGTTCAGGCCCGGGCAGTCGCCGCCGCCGGTGAGGATGCCGATGTGCATGCGGCCATTAGGCCATCCACGCGGCCACGTCGGCCTTGAGCTGCATCAGGTCGGCCTGCCGCGTGTACATCATGTGGCCGGCGTCGTAGTAGCGGTGCTGCACGCGCTGGCGCACGTCGGCGGTGATGTCCAGCTGCGCCAGCGACCAGTCGCTGGCGCTGTAGGGCGTGCCCAGGTCGTAGCGGCCGCTGGCGGCCAGCACCTTCAGGCGCGGGTTGCGGCGCAGCGCGCGCGCCAGGTCGGGGCTGGTGGAGGTGAAGCCCATGCGGCTGGCGTCGCCGCGGTTCCAGTTCCAGCCCTTGTTGACCTCGCCGCTGATGACCTGGTAGCGCTGTTCGCTGGCCAGGCCCAGGGTGGCGAAGTAGGCCATCGCGGCCATCGTGTAGGGGCCGGCGATGGCCTCGATGCCGGGGTCGAATTCCCAATCGCGCGTGCGGCTGGCGGCCATCGGCCCGGTGCCGCGCGCCTCGAGGCGGCCGACGATGAGGCCGCGGTGGCGCAGGGCGTCGAAGAAGTAGGTCTGGTCGCTGATGCGCAGGTTCTTCTCTTCGACGAGCTCGCGCGGCAGGCCGGTGAGTTCGGCGATGCGGCGCGCGATGCGTGTGCGCTGCTTGTCGGTCAGCCGCGAGCCGGCCTGCAGCGCGGCCGCGTAGTCGTCCTGCACGAAGGCCTCGGCGGCCTCGCGCGCGGCTGCCGGCGACGCCGCCTGCGGCCCCTGCAGCAGGCCGTGGTACTGCGAGACGTTGGCGAAGGCCGGCAGGAAGAGCGCATAGGGCAGGTCGTTGGCAGGCGCGAAGACGATGCTCTGCAGGTCCATCGCGCAGGACACCAGGATGACGCCGCTGAGCACCACGCCCAGTTCCTGCAGCTTGTCGGCCAGGCCGGCGCCGCGCGTCGTGCCGTAGCTTTCGCCGGCCAGGTAGATGGGCGAGCCCCAGCGCCGGTGGCGCGTCAGCCACAGGCGCATGACCTCGGCCAGGGCGTCGATGTCGCCGTCGACGCTGAGCATCTTCTTGCGCGCCGCCTCGCTGGCCGTGGCCGACCAGCCGGTGTGCGGCGGGTCGATGAAGACGAGGTCGAAATGCTCGAACCAGCTGTGCGGGTTGTCTTCCACCGCGTAGGGCGCCACCGGCATGCCCGCGTCGTCGGGCACGACCACCCGCTTGGGGCCCAGCGCGCCCAGGTGCAGCCAGATCGACGCCGAGCCGGGGCCGCCGTTGAAGGCGAAGCAGACCGGGCGCTGCGCCGGTGCTGCGTCCTTGAGCAGGTAGGCCGTCGTCAGCACCGCCGCTTCGGGCTCGCCCGCGGCGCCGTCAAGCCCGCCCGGCGCCACCGGGATGAAGGTGGCGTGGGTCTGGTAGTCGAAGCGCCGGCCCGCCAGCGTCACTGCGCCGCTGCTCTGCGCAGCGGGCTGCGCCAGCAGCTTGGCAACATGGTCCTTCAGCCGCTTGGCGGCGTCGTCGGGCGTCGTGGTGGCAGGGGTGGCGTCGGCCATGGCGGCAACTGGATGAAAGTCGAGGTGGGGCGACGTTAACCCAGCCTGCCCGCGAGCAGCCCGGCGTGGCGCGCCAGGTCGACGTTGCCGCCGCTGACGATGACGCCCACGCGCTGCCCGGCAGCGGCCACCACACCCTGCAAGAGCGCCGCTGCGCCCAGGCAGCCGGTGGGCTCGACGACCAGCTTCATGCGTTCGGCGAAGAAGCGCATCGTCTCCACCAGCTGCGCGTCGCTGACGGTGACGATGCGCTGCACCAGGCGCTGGATGACCGGGAAGGTGAGCTCGCCGCTGTGCTGCGTCTGCGCGCCATCGGCGATGGTCTGCGGCGTCTCGATGTGGACGATGCGGCCGGCGGCCAGGCTGCGCTGGGTGTCGTTGCCGGCCTCGGGCTCGACGCCGACGACGCTGATGCCGGGGCTGGCGTGGTGCGCGGCCACGGCGCAGCCCGAGATCAGCCCGCCGCCGCCGACGCAGACCAGCAGCAGGTCCAGCGGCCCCGCCTCTTCGATCAACTCGGCGGCCGCGGTGCCCTGCCCCGCCATCACGTGCGGGTGGTCGTAGGGCGGGATCAGCGTCATGCCGCGCTCGGCGGCCAGGCGTGCGCCGATGGCCTCGCGGTCTTCGGTGTAGCGGTCGTAGAGCACGACCTCGCTGCCCGGCTGACCCCGCTGGTATTCGCGCGTCGCCGCCAGCTTGGCGGCCGGCGAGTCGTGCGGCATCACGATCACCGAAGGCATGCCCAGCAGCCGCGCCGACAGCGCGATGGCCTGGGCGTGGTTCCCCGAGGAAAAGGCGATGACGCCGGCGCGCCGCTGCGCGGGGGAGAACTGCGCCAGCGCGTTGTAGGCACCGCGGAACTTGAAGGCGCCCATGCGCTGGAAGTTCTCGCACTTGAAGAAGACCTTTGCGCCGGTGGCGGCGTCGGCCGTGCGCGAGGTCAGCACCGGCGTGCGATGCGCGACGCCGCGCAGCCGGCCGGCCGCAGCTGCGATGTCCTGGGGCGTGATGGCGAGGGCGGTCATGGCGATGGCGGTTCGGCGGGGCCCTGGAAGCCACCGCGCCTGAAGGTCAGCACCAACGTGTCGCGCCAGGCCGGCGCGGCCGCGTCCAGGGGCTGGATGGGCGTGGTCTCGTGGATGACGCGTTCGTCGTCCAGCAGCAGGGCGCTGAAGGGTTCGCGCAGCGTGAAGCGCACCCCCTGCGGGCCGCGGGCATCGAAGACCCGTGTCTCGCCGCCCTTGACGTTGTGGCGGTCGACCATCAGCACCACCACCAGGTCGACGCCGTCGCGGTGCGCGCCCTCGGGCGTGGGGCGGCCGATGCCGTCGGTGGTGTCGATGCGGAAGGGATGCGCCTCGACGTACCAGTCGGCGGGCCCGCGCAGCGCCGTGGCCACGCCGGCCAGGCCGAGCAGCAGCCGTGCCCAGGCCGGGTCCTGCGCCAGCGCGGGCGGCAGCGGTTCGAACCAGCGCTGGATGCCGCCATGCAGGGCGTTGTATTCCACAGGCTGCCAGTGGGCCCGGTGCGCCACCGCCTGCAGCGTGTTCCCCCGGACGACGAAGCAGCCGTGGCAGCGGCGCCGGTAGCGGCCGCCGTCGCGCAGGTGGGCGTCGGGCGGCAGGTCGGGCCACAGCGGCTGCCAGGCCAGCAGCGCGCGCAGGGGCAGCTCGCAGAGCCTGGCCAGGTCGGCGGCCGGAGTCACGGCCCAGCCGGCGGCGCCGAGCTGCGCCGGCAGGTCGGCCAGGGCGGTGAGCGGGGGTGTGGGATGCATGAGGGAATGCGCAGGAGCGGGAAATCAATTCATTTTTTTGGGGACCTCTCCCCAGAAGACTGTCAGCCCCGTGGTGGCTGGCGCCGTTAACCTGGGTACGAGTCGCCCCATGCCCATGAACCCCTGCACCCGCCAGCAGCCCGATTCCCGCCATCTGGTCGAGATCATCGAACTCAAGTGGCTGCTCGCCGGCCACGGCATCCACGTGCACGTGGAACAGCTGCAGACCGACCCGGAGTATGCCCGCCGCACCCTGGACCGCGCCGCCGCCGTGCCCAACACGGCGCTGCACGAAGTGGCTGCGCGGCTGCGCCTCGGGCTGGGCTTGAACGCGGGCTGAGCGCGGCTTGAACGCGGGCCAAAGGCGCCCGCGCGGCCGGCCACCGGGCGTACCATCGGCACCGCTCGGCCGCGTGGCGCGGCCACCGGAGGCCCGCGATGCCCAAGCTGCCTGTCCGTTCCGCCCACCACGCCGGCGACGCCCAGCTCGCATCCTGGACAGGCCTGCTCTGCCTGGCCGCCCTGTGCGCGGTGCTGGCCGGCTGCGCCAGCCAGCCACCGGCCGGCGCCCGGAGCACCGCAGCCCTGCTGCACGACGAATACTTTCCCGAGGCCGCCGCGCCGGTCGCGGCGGACGATGTCTTTGCGCTCAGCCCGGCCATGCGCCAGTACGCCGACGCCGAACTGGGTCATGGCAACCCTTCGCACGACCCGCGCCGCGCCCTCATCGAGGCCCTCTACGGCCATGGCCAGCTGCGCCTGGAATACGACGCCGGCGCCACCCGCAACGCCGCCCAGGCCTTCGAGGCGCGGGCAGGCAACTGCCTGTCGCTGGTCATCATGTCGGCGGCCTTCGCCAAGTACCTCGACCTGCCGGTGAGCTTCCAGAGCGTGGCCGTGGACGAGCTCTACACGCGCAGCGGCGGCCTCACGCTGGCCAGCGGCCATGTCAACCTGGTGCTCGGCCGCGTGCCGGGGCGGCGCATCATCGCCCAGTCGGTGCCCGAAGAGCTGGTCGTCGACTTCCTTCCCGGCGCCGAGCTGCGCGGCATGCGCGGGCTGCCGCTGCAGGAAGCCACGGTGACCGCGATGTACATGAACAACCGCGCTGCCGAGAACCTGGCGGCGGGCCGGCTGGACGAAAGCTACCGCTGGGCGCGCGCCGCCGTGCTTCAGGACCCGGGCCTGCACAACGCCCTCAACACGCTGGCCGTGGTCTACCTGCGCAGCGGCCACCCGGGCGCGGCCGAGGCGGCGCTGCAGCAGGTGCTGCTGCGCGAGCCCGAGAACGTCAGCGCGCTGTCCAACCTCGCCGGCCTGCTGGCACACGCCGGCCGCGCCGCCGAGGCCCAGGCCGTGCAGGCCCGGCTGGCACGGGTGCAGCCCATCCCGCCCTTCCGCGACTTCGACCTCGGCCGCCGCGCCATGGACGAAGGCGACTTCCGCCAGGCGCGCGAGCTCTTCGCGCGCGAACTGCGCCGCCAGCCCTACCAGCCCGAGGTGCATTTCTGGGCTGCGCTGGCCGACTACCGGCTGGGCGACAATGACCGTGCCGCGCGGCACCTGCGCGAGGCGGTGGACAACAGCACCACGCCCGGCGCCCAGGCGCTGTACGCCGCCAAACTGGAACGGCTGCGCGCCCTGCGCTCGCAATAGCGCCGACCGGGCGCATGCCGCCCGGCCCGACGTGAACAACACCCCGCACCGGGCGCGCTGCGCCGGGTTAGCCTTCGCCCCCGCATGAACCCCGCCAAGAAACCCAACCCCCTGCTGGAAATCGGCGTCACGATCCTCGTGCCGGCGCTGATCCTGATGAAGCTCAGCGGTGAGAACCACCTGGGCAACCTGCGCGCGCTGCTGGTGGCGCTGGCCTTTCCGCTCGGCTGGGGCCTGTGGGACGGCTGGCGGCGGCGCAAGCTGAACTGGCTCAGCGTGCTGGGCGTGGTCAGCACGCTGCTCACCGGCGGCATCGGCCTGCTGGCACTCGACGCCTTCTGGCTCGCCGTCAAGGAAGCCGCCGTGCCCGGGCTCATCGGCCTCGTCATCCTGGGCTCGACCTGGACGCGCACGCCGCTCATCCGCCTGCTCGTCTTCAACGCCACGCTGTTCGACGTCGACCGCGTGCACAAGGCGCTCGAGGAAAAGCGCAATGTCGAGCTCTTCGAGCAGCGGCTGCGCGGCGCCACCGTGATGCTGGCCGCCACCTTCTTCTTCTCCGCGGTGGGCAACTTCATCCTCACGCGCTGGATCGTCAGCAGCCCCGCCGGCACCACCGCCTTCAACGAGGAACTGGGCCGCCTGACGCTGCTGAGCTACCCCATCATCGCCGTGCCCTCGATGGTCATGATGATGGGCCTGATGTTCTGGCTGGCCCGCGGCGCCAAGGCCCTGACCGGGCTGGACCTGGGGGACATGCTGCAGGGCTAGGCTGCGGCGGCACCCCAAAGCGGGTGCCGCGCGGCGGGCGGCGCCGTTATCATCGGCGGCAGTTCCGGCGCAGCGTCACCCCAGGCACGGCCACCGATGCCTGTCGCCGCCCGGCCTGGCCGAAGGGCCTTGCAGAACGCGTCCGCAGAGGCGCCGTCTGCCCACCCAGGAAGCCCGCCTTGCCCCAGCCCAGCGCGCAAGCACGCTCCCCGGGCCGCGAAGCCAGCAGCGCCGCGCCCCAGCCCCGGATCTCGTGGCTCGGGCTCGTCGGCTTCAGCCTCGTGCTGGTGCTGCTGGCGGTGGCACTGGTGCAGGCGCGCCAGTTCTCGCTGCTGCGCCAGACGCTGCTGTCCGGCAGCGACCTCGGCGTGCTCACCACCTTCGAGGCCGAAGCCGACTACCTGCGCCTGCGCGAGCAATGGCGCAATGCCGCGGCGGCGGCCGGCGCCGGCGGCGCGGTCGACACCCAGGCGCTGCGCGCCCCGTATGCGCTGTGGATGGACCGCGTGGCCCTGCTGCACGGCGAGCGCACGCGCGGCCTCTTCGCCGACGATGTCGAATTCGGCCGCACGCTGGACCAGCTCGACGCCTTCGTCGCCGCCGCCGACCGCGGCCTCGGGGCGCAGCCCGTGGTCGCCGCCGACGTCGACTTCATCACGGCCCTGCTGCCGCGGCTGGAGGCGCTGGACGCGACGGTGCATGCCGTGGCCCGCGGCGCCGCGCAGCGCCTGGCCGCCGAGCAGGACCAGCGGGCGCGGCTGGTGCGCTCGCAGAACCAGCTCGGCCTCGGGCTGACGGTGTTCCTGTCGGTGCTGACGCTGGCCTTCGCGACCATCGCGCTGCGCCAGGTGCGCCAGCTGCGCGAGCGCCGGGTGGCGCTGGAAGACCTCGCCGCCAACCTGCGCCAGGCGCGGCGCGAGGCCGAATCGGCCAGCGAGGCCAAGAGCGCCTTCCTGGCCAACATGAGCCACGAGATCCGCACCCCCTTCCACGGCCTCATGGGCATGCTCTCGCTGCTGCGCGAGACCGGCCTCACGCCGCGGCAGATCGACTACCTGCGCACCGCCACCGAGTCGGCCGACCACCTGCTGGCGCTGCTCAACGACATCCTGGACATGTCGCAGCTGGAAAGCGGTCGCATGACCCTGGCCCCGGCGCCGGTGGACCTGCGCACCCTGCTGCGCGACGTCGAAGCGCTGATGCGCCCGCAGGCCATGGCCAAGTCGCTGGCGCTGCACATCGACGCCGACCCCGCGGTGCCCGAGCGCGTGCTGGCCGACGCCACGCGCGTCAAGCAGATCGTCTTCAACCTGCTGTCCAACGCTATCAAGTTCTCCGACCATGGTGCCGTGGTGCTCGACGTGCGCTGCCAGTCGGCCCAGGACGAAGCCGGCCGCGCCGAGCTGGAGTTCGTCGTCACCGACAGCGGCGTCGGCATGGACGAGGCGACGCTGGGCCACCTCTTCCACCGCTTCATGCAGGGCGACAGCTCGCGCTCGCGCCGCCACGGCGGCAGCGGCCTGGGGCTGGAGATCTCGCGCAACCTGGCGCGGCTGATGGGGGGTGACATCACCGCACGCAGCAAGCCCGGCGAGGGCAGCGTCTTCACCTTCCGCATGCCTCTGCAGGCGCTGCCGACCGCCGCGCCCGGGCGTACCCCGGCCGGTGCGGGGCCGCCGCCGGCCTCGCGGGCGCTGCAGGTGCTGGTGGCCGAAGACCACCCCGTCAACCGCCAGTACATGGCCGCGCTGCTGGAAAGCCTGGGCCACGAAGCGCACTTCACGGCCAACGGCGAAGAGGCGGTGCGAGCGGCGCGCGAGCGCCGCTTCGACGTCGTGCTGATGGACCTGCACATGCCGGTGCTCGACGGCGTGGGCGCCACGCGCGCCATCCGCAGCCTGGCCGAGCCGGCGCGCTCGACCGTGCCCATCGTCGCCCTCACCGCCGATGCCTTCGCCGAAACGCGCGAGCGCTGCCTGGTGGCCGGCATGAACGACTTCCTCACCAAGCCGGTGAGCCCGCAGAAGCTGGCGACGTCGCTGCGCCGCCTCTTCGGCACCGGCGCCACGGCGGCGCTGCCGGAGACGAGCCCCCCGCCCCCCGCCTTGCCTGGCGGCAGCCAGCCGCTGGTCGACGAGGCCGCGGTGGCGATGGCCCTGCAGGCCATGCCGGTGCACAAGCTGGGCGCGATGATCGAAGCCTTCCTCGACCAGGGCCCCGAGACCGTGCAGCGCCTGCGCGCCGCCGTGCGCGACGCCCAGCCGCTGGAGCTGCGCGTCAACGCCCATGCCGCCAAGGGTGCGGCACTGAACCTGGGCCTGGCCGGCCTGGCCGCCACCGCCGCGGCGCTGCAGGAAGGCGCCGCCCACCTGCCGGCACACGAGATCGCGCGCCTGGTGCAGCGCTACGAGGAACAGCTGGTGGGAACGCGCGCCGCGGCGCAGTCGATGGGCCTGCTGGCCACCGCGCCGGCCTGACTACAGGATGATCGGTTCAGGCTCGAGACGGATGCCGAAGCGGCCGTAGACGCTTTCCTGGATCGCCCGTGCCAGCGTCACGACCTCGGCCCCGCTGGCCCCGCCGCGGTTGACCAGCACCAGCGCCTGGCGTTCGTAGACGCCGGCGCGGCCCACGGTCTTGCCTTTCCAGCCGCAGGCGTCGATGAGCCAGCCGGCCGCCAGCTTGATGCTGCCGTCGGCCATCGGGTAGTGCACGATCTCGGGGTCGCGGCCGATGATGTCGCGGCACTGCTCGGGGCTGACCACCGGGTTCTTGAAGAAGCTGCCGGCATTGCCGACGAGCGCCGGGTCGGGCAGCTTGGCGCGGCGGATGGCGCAGACCCAGTCGAACACCGTGCGCGCGTCGGGCCGGGCGTTGCCGGTGTCGGCGATCTTGCGTTCCAGGTCCAGGTAGCCCAGCACCGGCTGCCAGGGCCGCGGCAGGCGCAGCCGCACGCGCGTGATCACCGACTTGCCGGCCAGGCCGCCGAAGCCGGCCTGCTTGAAGACGCTGTCGCGGTAGCCGAAGCGGCAGGCCGCGGCGTCCAGCGTCACGCTGCGGCCGGTCACCAGGTCCACCGCATCCAGCGAGTCGAAGCGGTCCTTGAGCTCGACGCCGTAGGCGCCGATGTTCTGCACCGGCGCGGCGCCCACCGAGCCCGGGATCAGCGCCAGGTTCTCCAGCCCCGGCCAGCCCTGCTCGATGGTCCACGCCACCAGGGCGTGCCAGGACTCGCCGGCCCCGGCCTCGACGATCCAGGCATCGGCCTTCTCGCGCAGCAGGCGCAGGCCGGCGATCTCGACCTTCAGCACCACGCTGTCGATGTCGCGCGTCAGCACCACGTTGCTGCCACCGCCGAGCACGAACTTCGGCGCCACGCCGTAGTCGGGATGGTCGACGACGCGCCGAACGTCGGCCTCGCTGCGCAGGCGCACCAGCGTGCGCGCCACGGCGGGCAGGCCGAAGCTGTTGTGCTCGCGCAGGCTGGCACGGTGTTGGACGTCGAGTGGCACCGGGGTCGTCGGCATCGGTCGATTTTCGGGCATATTCGGGTCGTCCCCGTGCCTTTCGATTGCCTCCATGCCCAGCTTTGATGCCGTCATCGAATCCGACCTCGTCGAGCTGCGCAACGCGGTCGAGCAGGCGGGCAAGGAAATCGCCACCCGCTTCGACTTCAAGGGCTCGTGCGCGGCCGTCGAACTGGCCGCGGCCACGCCCAAGCAGCGCGAGCTCACGCTCTGGGCCGACAGCGATTTCCAGCTCGAGCAGGTGCAGGGCGTGCTGCTCGGGCGCCTGGCCAAGCGCGGCGTCGACGTGCGCTTCCTCGACCTTTCCGGCAAGCCGCAGAAGATGGGCGGCGACAAGCTCAAGCTGGCGGTGCCGGTGAAGAACGGCGTCGACGCCGAGACGGCGAAGAAGATGCAGACGGCGCTGAAGGCCAGCAAGCTGAAGGTGCAGGCGGCCTTCCAGGGCGATGCCCTGCGCGTCACCGGCGCCAAGCGCGACGAACTGCAGGCCGCCATCGCGCTGCTGCGCAAGGAACTGCCCGAGTGGCCGCTGTCCTTCAACAACTTCCGCGACTAGCCTGCGCGGTGGCGCTGGCGCTCGCACTGGGCGGCGCCGCGCAGGCGCAGTCGGTGCAACTGGCCGGCCGCATGGGCGAACGCGCGCTGCTGGTGGTGGACGGCCAGACCCAGATGCTGGCGGTGGGCCAGACCGTGGCCGGCATCAGGCTGCTGCGCTGGGTCGACGACAGCGCCGAGATCGAGTCGGGCGGGCGCACGCAGCGCCTGCGCGTGGGCGGCACGCCGGCCCAGGTCGGCGCGCCGCCGGCGCCCGGGCGCGGGCGCGAGATCGTCATCACCGCCGGCCCGGGCGGCCACTTCACCACCGCCGGCCTCGTCAATGGCCGCCCCGTGCGCTTCATGGTCGACACCGGCGCCACGCTGGTGGCGCTGGGCCGCGACGACGCGCAGCGCCTGGGCCTGGACCTCGCTGCGGCGCGCCCGTTGCTGATGCAGACCGCCAACGGCGCGGTGCAGGGGCACCTGGTGACGCTGAGCTCGGTGCGCGTCGGCGACGTCGAACTCAGCAACGTCGGCGCCGTGGTGCTGCCGATGGCGATGCCCGTGCTGCTGCTGGGCAACAGTTTCCTGGCCCGGCTGCAGATGCGCCGCGACAACGACGTCATGCGGCTGGAACTGAAGTAGCCACGGCCTTGTCCCCGCCGGGACAAGACGCATGCGAACGATCGTGCTAAAACGCGGGCCCACGCCCGTTTCAAGCCCGCACGCCCGCCCAGCCCCGCCAGGAGCACCCCGCCCATGGACCTGAATTTCACCCCCGACGAACTCGCCTTCCGCCAGGAGGTCAGGCACTGGGTGGCCGAGAACCTGCCCACCGAGATCAGCCACAAGGTGCACCAGGCCCTGCGCCTGACGCGCGACGACCTGCAGCGCTGGGCCAAGATCCTGGGCAAGAAGGGCTGGCTGGGCTGGGGCTGGCCCCGGCAGTTCGGCGGACCGGGCTGGAACGCGATCCAGAAGCACCTGTTCGAAGAGGAGTGCGCGCTCGCCGGGGCGCCGCGCGTCATCCCCTTCGGCCCGGTGATGGTGGCGCCGGTGATCATGGCCTTCGGCACGCCCGAGCAGCACAAGCGCTTCCTGCCCGGCATCGCCAGCGGCGAGGTCTGGTGGAGCCAGGGCTACAGCGAACCCGGCTCGGGCTCGGACCTGGCCTCGCTGAAGTGCAAGGCCGAACGACGCGGCGACAAGTACATCGTCAACGGCCAGAAGACCTGGACCACGCTGGGCCAGTACGGCGAGTGGATCTTCTGCCTCGTGCGCACCAGCAACGAGGGCAAGCCGCAGACCGGCATCAGCTTCCTGCTCATCGACATGAAGAGCCCCGGCGTCAGCGTCCGCCCCATCGTGCTGATGGACGGCGAGCCCGAGGTCAATGAGGTCTGGTTCGACAACGTCGAGGTGCCGGCCGAGAACCTCATCGGCGAGGAGAACAAGGGCTGGACCTACGCCAAGCACCTGCTGGCGCACGAGCGCACCAACATCGCCGACGTCAACCGCGCCAAGCGTGAACTGGAGCGGCTGAAGCGCATCGCCAAGGCCGAAAGCGTGTACGACGACGCCCGCTTCCGCGACCAGATTGCGCTGCTGGAAGTCGACATCGTGGCACTGGAGATGATGGTGCTGCGCGTGCTCTCTGCCGAGAAGAGCGGCAAGCAGAGCCTGGACGTGGCGGGCCTCCTGAAGATCCGCGGCAGCGAGATCCAGCAGCGCTACACCGAGCTGATGATGCTGGCCGCCGGGCCGCTGTCGCGCGCCTGCATCCACGAGGCCATGGACGCCGGCTGGCAGGGCGACCTCGCCTTCCCGACCAGCATCCTGCCGCTGGCCGGCACCTACTTCAACATGCGCAAGACGACGATCTACGGCGGGTCGAACGAGGTGCAGCGCAACATCGTCGCGCAGACGGTCCTGGGGAGCTGACATGGACTTCGACTTCACGGAAGACCAGGAATCGCTGCGCGACGCGGTGCGGCGCTGGGTCGACAAGGGCTTCCCCTTCGAGCGCCGGCACCAGCTGGCCAGGTCCGGCGGCGCGACGCGCGCGGTCTATGGCGAACTGGCCGAGCTTGGCTTGGCCGGGCTCGTCGTGGCCGACGAACACGGCGGCCTGGGCCAGGGCGCCATCGACGCCATGGTGGTCAGCGAAGAGCTGGGCCGCGGCCTCGTCAATGCGCCCTATGCGCATGCGGCGCTGATGGCACCGCGGCTGCTCGCTGCCGCCCCTGCCGCGGTGCAGGCGCAGTGGCTGCCGCGCATCGCCAGCGGGGAAGCGCTGGTGGTGCCGGCGCTGCAGGAGCGCGCCAGCCGCTACCGGCTGAACCACGTGACGACCCGCGCCCGCCAGGCCGGCAGCGGCTGGGTGCTGGAAGGCAGCAAGTGCGTGGTGCCGGCGGGCGACGAGGCCGATGCCTACGTCGTGCCTGCGCGCATCGCCGGCGCCGAGACCGACGCCGCGGGGATCGGTCTTTTCCTCGTGGAACGTGCTGCGGCACAGGTGCGCGGCTACCCGACGCAGGACGGGGCGCGTGCCGCCGACGTCGTCCTGAATGCAGCCGCGGCGACACTCCTTAGCGCAGATGCCCACGCTCTGCTCGAGGACGCCGTCGACGCCGGCATCGCCGCGCAATGCGCCGAGGCCGTGGGCCTGATGGACAAGCTGGTGGCGGTCACGGTCGAGTACATGAACACGCGCAAGCAGTTCGGCAGCGCGCTGGCGGGATTCCAGGCGCTGCGCCACCGCATCGCCGACGTCAAGATGCAGCTGGAGCTGGGCCGCTCGATGAGCTACTACGCCAGCCTGAAGCTCGGCGAGCCGACGCCGCAGCGGCGGCGCGCCATCTCCCAGGCGCGCGTGCAGCTGGGCCAGAGCATGCGCTTCGTCGGCCAGCAGTGCATCCAGCTGCACGGCGGCATCGGCTGCACCGACGAGTACATCGCCAGCCACTACTTCAAGCGCCTGACGATGCTCGAGACGAGCCTGGGCGACACCCTGCACCACCTCGGCGAGGTGGCCTCGCGCATGCAGGACACCGCCGGCGTGTTCGCCTGAATCGAGCCCGCGTGCAGGCGCTGGCGCCGGGCTCGATCACCGACGTCGCCGGCCTCCTCGTCGGCCACGCCGCTGCGGCGGGCCGGCCCACCGGCTGCACCGTCGTGCTGTGCCCGCAGGGCGTGGTCTGCGGCGCGGCGGTGCGCGGCGGCGCGCCGGGCACGCGCGAGACCGACCTGCTGCGGCCCGAGAACACCGTCGACGCGGTGCACGCCGTGCTGCTCACCGGCGGCAGCGCCTTCGGCCTGGATGCCGCCGGCGGCGTCATGTGCTGGCTGGAGGAACGCGGCCACGGCCTGCGCGTGGGCCCGGCCTGCGTGCCCATCGTGCCGGCGGCGGTGCTGTTCGACCTGTGGGTGGGCGACGGCCGCATCCGCCCGGGTGCCGAGACCGGCCATGCGGCTTGCACCGCGGCCGCAGCGAGTCCGCCGGCACAAGGCAGCGCCGGCGCCGGCCTGGGCGCGACGGTGGGCAAGCTCCACGGCATCGAACGCGCCATGAAGGGCGGCATCGGCACGGCTTCGCTGAAGCTGGGGGCGGTCACGGTCGGGGCGCTGGTCGCGGTCAATGCCGTGGGCGACGTCCTCGACGAGGCGGGCCGGGTCATCGCCGGGGCGCGCAGCGAGGATGGCCGCAGCACCGTCGGCAGCACCGCCGCCCTGCTCGCCGGCGCCGGCCCGTCCAGGCTGATGGCCGGCATGGCGACGACGATCGGCGTCGTCGCCACCGACGCCCTGCTCACCAAGGCCCAGGCGACGCAACTGGCCGCGCTGGCGCACCATGGGCTGGCGCGCAGCGTCAGCCCGCTGACCGTGCACGACGGCGACGCCTTCTTCGCCCTGGCCACCGGCGGCAGCGGCCTGGTCGGCGAGCTGAGCACGCTGGGCGTGCTGGCGGCCGAGGCGGTGGCGCGGGCCATCCGCAATGCCGTCGTCGCAGCCACCGGCTTGGCGCAGCCGCCGCTGCCGGCGGCGCGCGACCTGGCACGCTGAAGCTTCAGCCCTTCGCGGCGGCCGGGTGTTCGGCGGCCAGCATGCGCCGCACCACCTCGGGCATGTGCGCCTGGGCGCGCCATCCCAGTTCGGTGGCGGCGCGGCTGACATCGCCCTGGCTCCAGGCGATGTCGGTGGGGCGGAACAGGCGCGGGTCGGAGTCGACATGGGCCTGCCAGTCCAGGTCCACGGCGGCAAAGGCGGCGGCCACGAACGCCTGCAGCGAATGCGCCTGCCCGGTCGCGATGACGTAGTCGCGTGGCTGCGACTGCTGCAGCATCAGCCACATCGCCTCGACGTATTCGGGCGCCCAGCCCCAGTCGCGCACGATGTCCAGCCGGCCCAGCGACAGCCGCTCGGGCGAGCCGGCAGCGATGCGCGCCGCGGCGGCGACGATCTTGCGCGTGACGAAGCGCGCCGGCCGCAGCGGCGATTCGTGGTTGAAGAGGATGCCGTTGCAGACGTACAGCGCGTAGGCCTCGCGGTAGTTCGCCACCAGCCAGTGCGCCGAGGCCTTCGCCACGGCGTAGGGGCTGCGCGGCGCGAAGGGGGTGTCCTCGCTGGCCGGGGCCTTGCCGACATGGCCGAAGCATTCGCTGGAGCCGGCGTGGTACAGCCGCACCGGCCGGCGCAGCAGGCGGATGGCTTCCATCAGGTTCAGCGTGCCGATGGTGATGCTCTCCAGCGTCTCGGCGGGCTGCTCGAACGACAGGCCCACCGAGCTCTGCGCCGAGAGGAAGTAGATCTCGTCGGGCTCGCAGTCGTAGAGCACCGACATCACGCTGCGGAAGTCCTTGGACGCCATCGAACGCGTCGTGACGGCCTGGCGCACGCCGAGCTGCGCCAGGTTCTCGAAGCCCGCCACCTGGGCATCGCGCGAGGTGCCCCAGACCTCGTAGCCCTTGTCGACCAGCAGGCGCGCCAGGTAGGCCCCGTCCTGGCCGCCGACACCGCAGATGAGGGCTTTCTTCATGTCGTGCAGGCTCCGGCAGGCGTGAGGTGGACAGGGCGGCGGCGAGGAGACAATCCGCGCGTGCGGATTATCGACATCCTCTTCAGCCAGGGCTTCGGCAGCCGCCGCGAATGTGCGGCACTGTTGGCGGCCGGGCAGGTGTCGGCGGCCGGGCGCACGCTGCGGGACGCGCAGGAAGACCTCGCCACGACGGGGCTGCGCTTCCAGGTGCGCGGCGTGGACTGGCCGTTCCAGGCCCGCGCGCTGCTGATGCTGCACAAGCCGGCCGGCTTCGAGTGCTCGCGCCAGCCCCAGCACCACCGCAGCGTGCTGGACCTGCTGCCGCAGCCGCTGCGCCAGCGCGGCGTGCAGCCCGTGGGGCGGCTGGACGCCGACACCACGGGCCTGCTGCTGCTGACCGACGACGGGCCGCTGATCCACCGCCTGAGCTCGCCCAGGCGCCATGTCGCCAAGGTCTACGAGGTCGGCACGCGCCACGCGGTGGACGAGGCGCAGGTGGCGGCACTGCTGGCCGGCGTGACGCTGCACGACGACCCCGTGCCGGTGCGCGCCGCCGCCTGCGAACGCACCGGCGAACGCGCGCTGCGGCTGACCCTCACAGACGGCCGCTACCACCAGGTCAAGCGCATGCTGGCGGCGGTGCACAACCGCGTCGAGACGCTGCACCGCAGCGCCTTCGGCGACTGGTCGCTGCCGGCCGACCTGGCGCCCGGCCAGTGGCGCTGGCTGGCCGAAGCGCAGGAGCCTGCCGCGTGAAGCGCATCGCCATCGTCGTGCAGCGCTATGGCGAGGACATCAACGGCGGCGCCGAACTGCACGCCCGGCTGATGGCCGAACATCTGGCGCCGCGCTACGACATCGAGGTGCTGACCAGCTGCGCCCGCGACTACAGCGACTGGGCCCCGGCGCATGCCGAAGGCGAAAGCCGGGTCAACGGCATCCGCGTGCGGCGCTTTGCCAACCCGCTGCGCAACGACATCGGCCGCGCCCGCGTGCCGCTGGTGCACAAGCTGCGCTTCAAGCTGCGCCGCCTGCTGCGCCTGCTGCCCGCGCCGCTGGTGCTGCCCCCGCGCGGCGACCCGGCCTGGGACGGCGACGACTTCCTGCGTCGCCAGGGCCCGCACTGCGCCGGCCTCTTCGAACACCTGGCCCGGTCCGCCGACCGCTACGACGCGGTGGTCTTCTACACCGCGCTCTACGAGCCCGCGGCCGTGGGCGTGCAGCGCTGGGGCCGGCGCAGCATCCTGCTGCCGCTGCTGCACGACGAGAAGCCGATGTACCTGCCGGTCTTCGGCCGCGCGCTGCGCAGCGCCGGCGCGCTGATCTTCCAGACCGAGGCCGAACGCCGGCTGGCGCAGCGCATGTACGGCATCGACACCTCGGGGGCTGCCGTCGCGGCGCTGGGCATGGACGTGGCCACGCCCGCGGCGGCGGCGGTGGACGAGGCGCTGGCGCGCTTCGGCCTGCAGCGCGGCTACATCGTCTACGTCGGCCGCATCGACGTCGCCAAGGGCTGCCGCGAGCTGATCGAGGCCTTCCAGGCGCATGCGCAGCACCACCCCGAGGCGCGGCTGGTGCTGGTCGGCCAGGCCGTGATGGCCCTGCCCGAGGACCCGCGCATCATCCGCACCGGCTTCGTCAGCGTCGAAGACCGCAATGCGCTGATCGCCGGCGCCGCCGTGCTGGTCATCCCCTCGCGCTACGAGAGCCTGTCGATGGTGCTGCTGGAGGCCATGCTGCTGCGGGTGCCCGTCATCGCCAACGGCCTGTGCGAGGTGCTGGCCGAGCATGTGCAGCACAGCGGCGCCGGCGTCGCCTACCGCGGGCCGCGGGCCCTGCGCGCGGCGCTGCAGCGCATGAGCACGCTGCCCGCCGACGAACGCCAGCGGCTGGGCGAGCGCGGCGCGGCCTACGTGCAGCGGCACTACGCCTGGCCGCACGTGCTGCAGGTCTATGCCGAGGCCATCGAGCGCGTCGCGGCGCTGCCGGCCGGGCTCAGGCCCGCCTGAGCACCACCAGCTGGTTGGGCGAGAGGTCCAGCCCGCGCGGCAGCTGGTACATCTTGCGCAGCCGCCATTCGAAGCTGCGGCGCGCCGCCTGCGCCACCGCGGCGCCCCAGCGGCGCTTCGAAGGTTGCTCGCGCCAGGGCAGGGTCTCGCCGCTGTGTTCCAGCACCAGGCCGCAGGCGGCGCACAGCTGCCGCACCTTGGACAGGCCCAGCGCGTGCACATGCGTCAGGTCGCCCTGCTGCATCCACAGGCCGAAGGGCGACTCGCCGTTGGGAAAGCGCAGCAGCAGGCGGCCGTGGGGTGCCAGCCGCAACAGCAGCTGCTCGACGAAGCCCTGCAGCTGCGCCATGGGCACGTGCTCGAGCACGTCGAAGGCGGCGACGAGGTCGAAGCGCGGCGCAGCAGCCACCTTCGCCAGATCGTCCTCGGCCGCATAGCCCGCGGCGCGCGCGACCTCCACCAGCCTGGGGTTGGCCTCGACGCCGGTCACCACATGGCCCTGCTGGCGCAGCCAGCCCATGAAGCGGCCGTTGCCGTAGCCCACCTCCAGCACCTGCAGCGCCGCCGCGGCCTGCGGCAGCGCGCGGCGCAGATGCCAGCCGAAGTAGCGCGCGTCGTGGTCGGAGAACTTGCCGAAGTCGCCGGCGTCCCAGCCCTTCCAGTCGGCGTAGGGGTCGGGCAGGCTCATCGCGCAGGTAGCAGGGGCATGGCCGAAGATTGTGCCAGCCGCCCCTGGCTACACTGCGCGCCGATGGAAGCACGCCGGATCGGCATCAGCCTGGGCAACATCGGGGCCCTGCACGACGGTCTGGGCGAGTTCTCGCTGCAGATCGGCCAGCGCGTGGCCGCCGCGGCGCCGGCCTGGCGCGAGCAGTTCAACATCGGCTTCGACTTCCACCTGCGCGACAAGCTCGCCGGCCTGTTCGGTCCCGGCGTGGGCTACCTCGCCGTGAACCGCTGGCAGCGACTGCGCCACGTGCAGCCGCAGCCCTACGCGCTGTGGCATTCGCTGCACCAGCTGAACAAGAACAAGCCCCCCGTGGGCACGGGCGTGCGCGTGGTGACGGTGCACGACCTGAACTACCTCGTCGGCCGCAACGCCTACTCGACCTGGCGCCACGACCGCCGCACGCGCGCGCTGATGCGGCGCACCGACGTCGTCGTCGCCATCAGCCAGCACACCGCCGGCGACGTGCGCCGCCACCTCGGCTGGACCGGCCCGCTGGACGTGATCTACAACGGGGCGCGCAGCTTCGTCGCTGCACCGCGCGCGCCGCTGCCGGGCTGGGCCGCCGACGACAAGCGGCCCTTCCTCTACCACTTGAGCCGCATGTCGCCTTCGAAGAACCCGCAGGCCATCATCGATCTGGCACGGGCCTGGCCCGAGATGACCTTCGTGCTCTGCGGCCCGCCCAGCGACGACGCGAAGAAGCTGCGCGCCACGGTGCAGCTGCCCAACCTGCAATTCCACCTCGGCATCAGCGATGCGCAGAAGGCCTGGGCCTACGCGCAATGCACCGGCTTCCTGTTCCCTTCGCTCACCGAAGGCTTCGGCCTGCCGCCGATCGAGGCCATGCATTTCGGCAAGCCGGTGTTCCTGGCGCGGCGCAGCTGCCTGCCCGAGATCGGCGGCAGCGCCGCCGACTACTTCGACGACTTCGATGCCGCCTCGATGCGCCGCGTCGTCGAGCAGGGCCTGGCGCGCCAGCGCGAGCCGGGCCGCGCGCAGGCCATCCGCGACCATGCCGCGCAGTTCGACTGGGACCGCGCTGCTTCGTCCTACCTGGGCCTGTACCGGCGGCTGCTCGGCCTGGCGCCGGGATAATCCGCCCGCATGCGCATCCACCGCAGCTTCGACCTCGGCCTGGCGCAGGGCTGCGCGGTCACCATCGGCAACTTCGACGGCGTCCACCGCGGCCACCAGGCCATGCTGGCGCTGCTGAACAACGAGGCCCGCCACCGCGGCGTGCCTTCCTGCGTGATGACCTTCGAGCCGCACCCGCGCGACCATTTCGCGCGCCTCGCCGGCCGCCCCGAGACCGCGCCGGCGCGCATCGCCACGCTGCGCGACAAGCTCGGCGAGCTCGAGCGCTGCGGCGTCGACCACGCCGTGGTGCTGCGCTTCGACAGCGCCTTCGCCGCGATGGCGCCGCAGGCCTTCATCGGCAACGTGCTGCAGCGCGGCCTGCGGGCGCGCTACGTGCTGGTGGGCGACGACTTCAGCTTCGGCGCCCGCCGCGCCGGCACCTACGCCATGCTCGACGCCGCAGGGGCTGCAGCCGGCTTCGACGTCGCGCGCATGCTCAGCTACGAAGTGCACGGCCTGCGCGTGTCCAGCTCGGCCGTGCGCGAGGCGCTGGCCGCCGGGCAGATGGGCCGGGCCGAGGCCCTGCTGGGCCGCCCCTACAGCATCAGCGGCCACGTGGTGCATGGCGCCAAGCTGGGGCGCGACCTCGGCTTTCGCACCCTGAACCTGCGCTTCGGCCACCCGCGGCCTGCGGCCAGCGGCATCTTCGTCGTCCAGGTCCACGGCCTGGCGGCGCAGCCGCTGCACGCGGTGGCCAGCCTGGGCGTGCGGCCGACGGTGGAGGACGGCGGCCGCGTGCTGCTGGAAGTGCATTGCCTGGACTGGCCCGCCGCGCTGGGCAGCGACGGCGGCTACGGCCGCTGCGTGCGCGTGGACCTGCTGCACAAGCTGCACGACGAGCGCAAGTACGCGTCGCTGGACGCCCTGCGCGCGGGCATCGCCCAGGACACGCAGGACGCCCGCGACTGGTGGGCGGCGCGAACGGCGCCTGGCAGCGCCTAGAAGCGCCAGCCCAGCCCGGCGTTGACGCCCCAGCCGTTGCGGTCGCGGGTGATCGGGCTGGTGGCCGCCGAGCCCAGCAGCCGGGTCGCGCCGATGCCCGCCAGCGCCACCCAGTCGCGCGCGATGTCGCGGCGCAGGCCGGCGGAGATGCCGATGTCGCGCAGGCCGGCGCAGGCGCGGTAGGCCGGGTAGACCGAGCGCGCGCTCTGCGCGTCGGTGATGCCGTAGTAGGCCTGCATGTAGCGCGCGTCGCCGAAGGACAGGCTGGACCCCACCGACAGCGTGGTGCGTTCGTCGAGGTGCCTTTCCCAGCCGCCGCTGATGTCACCGACACCGCCGTTGCCGCGGCCGGCCGCATCGACGTTCCAGGACGCGCCCAGACGCCAGGGGCCGCGCAGGTCGTAGCTGACCGCCACGCGCGCGCGCAGCGTGGAATGGATGTTGCCCAGTCCGGCATAGGCCGGGCTGCTGTTCTCGCGCCGGCCGCTGTCGTAGCGCAGCGAGAAGCTGACGCCGATGCGATCGCTCTGCAGCACCTCCACGCCCAGGCCGCGCACGACGTCCTCGCTGCGTCGCGGTGCAAAGCCGCTGGCGTTGGTGATGGTGTAGCGGCCCCAGCGCAGGTAGAAGCCCGGCGTGCCGTGGAAGCCCTGCTTGGGCGCACCCGGGTAGCGCGGCCGGTAGGCACCGGTGAGGCCGATCGTGCCGTCGAAGTCCGAGGCCGGCGACGGGGCGACGGCCGACGCTGCCGAGGCCGCGGCCTGGGGCGCTGCCGGGGGCGTTTCGGCCGCTTGGGCCAGCGCCGTCAGGGCCGGGCTCAGGGCGCAGCAAACAAGGCCGTACTGCAGTTTCGAAGGCATGGTCCCGGACGGTCGCTAAAATCAGGGGCATGCAACCCACATGCCAACTGCCCGCCATGCGCCGGGCCTGCACACGCTGGCATGCGGCGACGCGCCGGCAAGCCACGCGAGACCGAATTATCCGGTCCACCGCCTCCTGAGTCCGGCCCGTACGGCCCCGCAGTCGCGGGAGCAGCGGGCCCCCGGCGCGGCCCCGAACGCCGCCTTCGAGACATCTGCACGCTGCGACAGCGGCGTGCCCGAAACCACAGGCCCCTTGCCATGAGCTCCACGCCCAAGACCCCCACCACCGCGCCTGGCGGCACTGCGCCCGACTACCGCGCCACGCTGAACCTGCCCGACACGCCGTTCCCGATGCGCGGCGACCTGCCCAGGCGCGAACCGGGCTGGATCAAGGACTGGAACGACACCGCCCACGATGGCGGCCTCTACCAGCGCCTGCGCGCGGCCCGCCGCGGCGCGCCGCTGTTCGTGCTGCACGACGGCCCGCCCTACGCCAACGGCAAGCTGCACATCGGCCACGCCGTCAACAAGATCCTCAAGGACATGGTGGTGAAGAGCCGCCAGCTCGCCGGCTTCGACGCCCGCTACGTGCCGGGCTGGGACTGCCACGGCCTGCCGATCGAGAACCAGATCGAGAAGGACCATGGCCGCGGCCTGCCGCGCGAGAAGGTGCAGGCCCTCTCGCGTGCCTACGCCACCGACCAGATCGCGCAGCAGATGGCCGACTTCCAGCGCCTGGGCGTGCTCGGCGACTGGGCCCACCCCTACCGAACGATGGACAAGGCCAATGAGGCCGGCGAGATCCGCGTCCTCAAGCGCCTGGTCGAGCGCGGCTACGTCTACCGCGGCCAGAAGCCGGTCTACTGGTGCTTCGACTGCGGCAGCTCGCTGGCCGAGTTCGAGATCGAGTACGCCGACAAGAAGAGCATCACGGTGGATGTCGGCTTCCTCTGCGCCGAGCCCGGGAAGCTCGCCGCCGCCTTCGGCCTGCCGAACCTGGACGAGGACGCCTTTGCGGTGATCTGGACGACGACGCCGTGGACGCTGCCGGCCAACCAGGCGCTGAACCTGAACCCCGCCCTGCCCTACGCGCTGGTCAGCACCGACCGCGGCCTGCTGTTGCTGGCCGAGGCCCTGGTCGAGACCTGCCTGGCGCGCTGGAAGCTGACGGGCGAAGTGATGGCCGTGGCGATGGGCGACAAGCTCGGCGGCCTGAACTTCCGCCACCCGCTGGCCGCCGTGCACCCGGGCTACGACCGCCTGAGCCCCGTCTACCTGGCCGACTACGCCACGGCCGAGGACGGCACCGGCATCGTCCATTCGGCGCCGGCCTACGGCGTCGACGACTTCAACTCCTGCATCGCCCATGGCCTGCGCGCCGACGCGATCCTCAACCCCGTGCAAGGCGACGGCCGCTACGAAGCGGCGCTGCCGCTGTTCGGCGGCCTGAACATCTGGAAGGCGCAGCCGCAGATCGTCCAGGCCTTGCGGGACGCCGGCCGCCTCTTCGCCAGCGGCGACCTGCTGCACAGCTACCCGCATTGCTGGCGCCACAAGACGCCGGTGATCTACCGCGCCGCGGCGCAGTGGTTCGTGCGCATGGACGAGGGCGTGGGCGTCTTCACCACCGACAAGGCACCGGGCACGCTGCGGCAGACGGCGCTGGCCGCGATCGAGCAGACCGGCTTCTACCCCGAGAACGGCAAGGCGCGGCTGCGCGACATGATCGCCGGCCGGCCCGACTGGTGCATCAGCCGCCAGCGCAGCTGGGGCGTGCCGCTGCCCTTCTTCCTGCACAAGGTGACGGGCGAGCTGCACCCCGACACGCTGGCGCTGATGGAACGCGCCGCGGTGCTGGTGGAGGCCGGCGGCGTCGAGGCCTGGAGCCAGCACGACCCCGCCGTCTGGCTGGGCGAGGATGCCGCGCACTACGCCAAGAGCCACGACATCCTCGACGTCTGGTTCGACTCGGGTTCGACCTTCAGCCATGTGCTGCGGGGTTCGCACCCCGACGGTCACCATGCCAGCGGCCCCGAGGCCGACCTCTACCTCGAAGGCCACGACCAGCACCGCGGCTGGTTCCACAGCTCGCTGCTGATCGGCTGCGCGCTCGAAGGCCGCGCGCCCTACCGCGGCCTGCTCACGCACGGCTTCACGGTCGATGGCGCCGGGCGCAAGATGAGCAAGTCGCTGGGCAATTTCGTCGAGATGCGCAGCGTCACCAGCCAGCTCGGCGCGGAGATCATCCGCCTGTGGTGCGCGGCCACCGACTACTCGGGCGACCTGAGCATCGACGACAAGATCCTCGCCCGCGTGGTGGACAGCTACCGCCGCATCCGCAACACGCTGCGCTTCCTGCTCGCCAACACCGCCGACTTCGACGCCGCGAAGGACGCCGTGGCGCCGGCGCAGATGCTCGAGATCGACCGCTGGGCGCTGTCGCGCGCGGCGCAGCTGCAGGCCGAGATCCTGGCGCACTACGAGGTCTATGAGTTCCATCCCGTGGTCGCCAAGGTGCAGGTGTTCTGCGCCGAGGACCTGGGCTCGTTCTACCTCGACGTGCTGAAGGACCGGCTCTACACCACCGCCCCCGGCTCGCTGGCGCGGCGCAGCGCGCAGACGGCGCTGTGGCAGATCACGCACGCGATGCTGCGCTGGATGGCACCCTTCCTGAGCTTCACCGCCGAAGAGGCGTGGAAGGTGTTCGACGGCGGCGATTCGATCTTCACCCAGACCTACTGGAACTTCGACAAGCCCGACGACGCGCTGCTGGCGAAGTGGACGCGCATCCGCGAGCTGCGCGACGCCGTCAACAAGGAGATCGAGGCGCTGCGCGCCGCGGGCGGCGTCGGCTCGTCGCTGCAGGCCAATGTCAACGTCACCGTGCCGGCGGCCGACCACGCGCTGCTGGCCACACTGGGCGAGGACCTGAAATTCGTCCTCATCACCTCGGTGGCCGAACTGGCCGAAGGCGCCGCGCTCCAGGTGGCCGTGCGCGCCAGCAACGCCACCAAGTGCGAACGATGCTGGCACTGGCGCGAAGACGTCGGCCACGACGCTGCGCACCCCGGCCTGTGCGGACGCTGCACCAGCAACCTCTACGGCGCGGGCGAAACCCGCACGGTGGCCTGACGATGGCACGCGCACCCATCGGGCAGAGGAGCGGCGGCCCCGGCCTGGCCCTGTGGCTGGGCCTGGCGGGCATCGTGGTGCTGGCCGACCAGGTGACCAAGACGCTCGTCGTCGGCTGGTTCCAGCTCGGCGACACGCGACCCGTCACCAGCTTCTTCAGCCTCGTCCGCGCGCACAACCGCGGCGCCGCCTTCTCCTTCCTGCACGACGCCGCAGGCTGGCAGCGCTGGGCCTTCGTGGTACTGGGGCTGGCGGCCTCGGGCTTCATCGTCTGGATGCTGCGCAGCCACCCGGGGCAGAAGCTGTTCTGCTTCGCCGTCAGCCTGATCATGGGCGGCGCCCTGGGCAACGTCGTCGACCGCCTGCTGCACGGCTACGTCGTCGACTTCCTGCTCTTTCGCTTCAGCTTCCTCGACCCGCTGTTCCAGGGCGGCTACTTCCCGGCCTTCAACCTCGCCGACAGTGCCATCACGCTGGGCGCGATCTGCCTCGTGCTGGACGAGCTGCTGCGCGTGCGCCGCGCGCGCTAGGCACTGGTCGGCCCGCGGGTGCGGGCATCCCCGCATGAGGCGGCGGCTCATGCGCGCATAAGCTGCGCGCATGAGCGAATCCGCAGAACCCTCCCCTGCCCCGCCGGCCGCGGCGCCCATCGAGGCCGGCACGCCGCTCGTCGCGCTGCGCACGCTCACCTTCGCCGACCCGCTGCGCTGGCTGGCCCTGGGCTGGCGCGACTTCCGGCGTGCGCCCGGCATCGGTCTCTTCTACGGCGCCTGCTTCATCGCCATGGGCTGGGCGCTGATGATCGTCTTCGAGCATGCGCCGCCGTACACCCTCGGCCTGTCGGGCGGCTTCCTGCTCGTCGGGCCCTTCATGTGCCTGGGGCTGTACCGCGTCAGCCAGCGGCTCGAACAGGGCACACCGCCCGACTGGGCCGACTCGGTGATGGCGTGGGACACGCGCACCGCGCAGCTGGGCATCTTCGGCTTTGTGCTGCTGGTGCTGGAGATGCTGTGGGCGCGCACGACGCTGGTGGTGTTCGCCGTCACCTTCGACGGCATGCCCGACTTCAAGGGCTCGCTGCTGGCGCTGCTGGCGCCCGAGAACCTCACCTTCATCATCAGCTGGGCGGTGGTCGGGTTCATCTTCGCCAGCCTGATCTACGCCGTCAGCGTGGTCTCGATCCCGATGATCCTGGACCGCCCCACCGACGCCATCACCGCCGGCCTGACCAGCATGCGGCTGGTGCTGACGCAGACCGCGGTGATGGCCTGGTGGGGCCTGCTCATCGCCGTGCTGGTGGTACTGGCGATGCTGCCGTGGTTCGCCGGGCTGCTGGTCGTCGGGCCCGTCATCGGGCATGCCTCGTGGCACGCCTACCGGGCCGCGGTCGGCGATTGACAGCGCCGCCGCGCTACAGGCCGGCGAGGTAGTTCGCGAGGTTCTCGATGTCGGCGTCCGACAGCGTGTTGGCCACGCTGGTCATGTTGCCGGCGTCGTTGGTGCGGCGCCGCGCCTTGAAGTCCGAGAGCTGCTTGAGGATGTAGGCATAGCCCTGGCCGGCGACGCGCGGGATCTCGTTCTGGCCCATGAAGCCGCCCAGGTGGCACATCGTGCACAGCGTCTCGTCGGCCTTGGCCTTGCCCAGGCGGGCCTTCTCGGCATCGGGCGTGAAGGGCTGCGGCTGCGGCTTCTGAAGCGCGAACCAGGCGCCCAGCTCGCGCATCTCGTCGCGCGTCAGGTCCTTGGCCATCGGGCTCATCTGCTCGTTGCTGCGCCGGCCTTCCTGGAAGTCGCGCAGCTGCAGGTAGATGTAGCGCGCCGACTGGCCCGCCAGGCTGGGCACCGCGGGCTGCGCCGAATTGCCGGCCGGGCCATGGCAGGCGATGCAGACGACGGACTTGGGCGGCGGCGCGTCCTGCGCCATTGCGGCGCCCGCGGCCAGCGCGAGCACCAGGGCGGCGCGATGAAGTTTGCAGTTCATGGGGACAGTGTTCGGGGCTTGCAGGCTGCGGACAAAAGACAGCGGCCCCGCCGCGAGACGGGGCCGCCGCGATGATGCGCTATCCGTTCAGGGCAGCGCGAACACGATCACCGAATTGCCGCGCTTGGAATCGACCTGGTTGTTGCCGCCCGCGGCCACCGCGACGTACTGCTTGCCGCCGACCGAGTAAGACACCGCCGGCGCGTTCACGCCGGCACCGGCCTGGTACTCCCACAGCTTCTTGCCGGTCCTGGCGTCGAAGGCGCGGAACAGGCCGTTGCTCTCGCCGTTGAAGACCAGGCCGCCGGCGGTCGCCAGCACGCCGCCGATGAGCGGCTGCTCGGTATCGAACTTCCAGGCCACCTTGCCGGTGTCGAGGTTGACCGCCGACAGGCGACCCCACTGCTTTTCCGACGCGATGGTCTTGAAGGCGCCGCCCAGCCACAGCTTGCCGCCGGGGTACTTGCTCTCCTCGACGTGGTAGGTCATGGGCTGGTGCAGGTTGGCGGCATAGGCCAGGTGCAGCTTGGGGTTCACCGCCATCGGGCTCCACTCGACGCCGCCGTTGGCGCCGGGCAGCATGCGCGCGCCCTGCGGCGTCGGCAGCACCCACATGTTCTCCTGCGGGATCATCGCCTCGCTGAAGCGGATGAGCTCGCCGGTGGCGCGATCGTGCACGTAGACATGCCCGGTCTTGCCGCCGTGGATGGCCACCTTGCGCATCTTGCTGTCCTTGCCCGCGGCCTCGGTGAGGATGACGGGCGACACGGCGTCCAGGTCCCAGACGTCGTGCGCGACGTACTGGTAGTGCCACTTGTAGGCGCCGGTGTTGAGGTCGATGGCGACCATCGAGTCGGTGTACAGGTTGTCGCCCGGCCGCTCCTTGCCGTAGAGGTCGGGGCTGGGGTTGCCGACGACGAAGAAGACCGTGTTGGTGTCCTTGTCCACCGCCGGCGCCATCCACACGCCGCCGCCCAGGGTCTTGTAGAAGTCGCCGCCCTGCTTGGCGAACTGCGCCTTCTCGGCCGCGGTGTCGCGCAGCATGTTGCGGCCCGTGGCGTCGTTCTGGGCGTAGACGCCCTCGTGGCCGGTCTCGGGGATGGTGTAGAAGGTCCACAGCAGCTTGCCGTCGTTGGCGTCGTAGGCCTTCACGAAGCCGCGGATGCCGTACTCGCCGCCGTTGGTGCCGATGAGGATCTTGCCGTTCACGGCCACCGGTGCCATGGTCTCGGAGTAGCCGGCCTCGGGGTCGGCGATCTGCGTGCTCCACAGCACCTTGCCGGTCTTGGCGTCCAGGCTCAGCAGCTTGGCGTCCAGCGTGCCCATGTAGACGCGGTCGTTCATGATCGCCACGCCGCGGTTGTTGGGGCCGCAGCAGTAGGTCGTCACCGGCCCCTGCTTGTGCTTGTAGTGCCAGAACTCCTTGCCGGTGGCGGCGTCCAGCGCGTACACGTGGTTGTAGGACGTGGTGACGTACATGACGCCGTCGACGACGATGGGCGCGGTCTCCATCGACTCCAGCACCTCGGTCTGGAAGGTGAAGGCCGGCCGCAATTTGGCGACGTTGGTGGTGTTGATCTGCGCCGCCGGGTAGTAGCGCGTCTGGGCGTAGCTGCCGTTGGAATGGAGGAAGTTGCTGCTGTCGCCGCCAGCGGCGTCCAGCCGCGCCTGCGGCACGCTGATGGCCTTGGGCACGGGCGCGCCGGTGGCGGCCGGGCCGCCCTGGATCTCGACCTGGGCCTGTGCCGTCAGGCCGGTGAGGGCCAGCGCCGCGGCGGCCAGGCGGTGCAGCGCGGGGCGCGCAAGTATGCGGTTATGTCGGTGCATGTGTCGTCTCCTGTGGTTTTCTTGTGTATGGCGTTCGGGCAGGCCGGCGTGTTGCCGCTGCCTTCGCGCCGCTCTTGTCTCCAGCCGGCCGCGAAGGCATCGCGGCAGGCTGGACCGGCGGGCAGAATAGCCCTGTTGGCCCTGGGAACAAAGCCCCATCGATGCTGCTGCGCACCATTTCAAATCGTTGCGCGAAGGAGATTTGCATGACCGCTGCCCGCGCCTGGGCGACTTTGTGCTGCTGCGGCCTGCTGGCCGGCGCCGTGCAGGCACAGGTCACGCCGAACCCGAACCTCAACGCGCAGTTCCTGGTGGCTGCACGCCAGGGCGACACCGCCACCATGGCACGGCTGCTGGTCCAGGGCGCGGCACCCGATGCGCGCAACCGCGTCGGCAAGACGGCGCTGTTCATGGCCTGCGAGCAAGGCCAAACCGAATGGGCGAAGTCCTTGCTCGAGGCTGGCGCCCAGGTCAACCTGGCCACCGTCAACGGCCTGACACCGCTGATGGCCGCCAGCTACGCCGGCCACACCGAAGTGGTGGCGCTGCTGCTGCGCGCAGGCGCCGACACCGCCGCGGTGGACCGCCTGCACAAGCCTGCCGTGGTGTACGCCGCAGGCGAAGGCCGCGTCGAAGCCCTGCGCCTGCTGCTGGACGCCGGCGTGCCCGTCAATGCCGTCCATGCCAACCAGCTGACGGCGCTGATGTGGGCTGCCGGCCAGGGCCAGGCCGAGGCCGTGAAGCTGCTGCTGGCGCGCGGCGCCGACGCGTCGCTGCGCGACGACCGGGGCTACAGCGCTGCCGACATGGCGCGCCAGGCCGGCCATGCGGCCGTGCTCGCGCTGCTGGGTACGCCCTAGCCCGCGCCCTCAGCGCCGGTCGCCCATCGCGTGGGCGATGGTGCCCAGGTCCACGTACTCGAGTTCGCTGCCCGCGGGCACGCCGCGCGCCAGGCGCGTCACCTTCAGGCCCTGCCGCTTCAGTGCGATGCCGAGCGCATGCGCCGTGACCTCGCCCTCCGCGGTGAAGCCGGTGGCCAGGATGACCTCCTCGACGACGCCGTCGGCAGCGCGCTCGAGCAGGCTGGCCGCGCCGATGTCGCCGGCACCCACGCCATCGAGCGGGCTGATGCGGCCCATCAGCACGAAGTAGAGCCCCTGGTAGCTGGCACTGCGTTCAAGCGCCGCCTGGTCGGCCGGCGTTTCCACCACGCACAGCAGCCTGGGGTCGCGCCGGGGGTCGGCACAGGTGCTGCAGATCTCGGCTTCGGTGAAGGTGTGGCAGCGCTGGCAGTGCCGCGTGCGCTGCACGGCGTCGGTCAGGGCGCCGGCCAGCTTGCGGGCGCCTTCGCGGTCGTGCTGCAGGAGGTGGAAGGCCATGCGCTGCGCCGACTTCACGCCCACGCCGGGCAGGCGGCGCAGCGCCTCGACGAGGCCTTCGAGCGAGGCTTCGGCCACGCCTCTAGAACGGGAACTTCATGCCCGGCGGCAGCGGCATGCCGGCGGTGAGCTTGCCCATCTTCTCGGTGCTCACCTCTTCGGCGCGGCGCACGCCGTCGTTGAAGGCGGCGGCGACCAGGTCTTCGAGCATGTCCTTGTCGTCGGCGAGCAGGCTGGGGTCGATGGTGATGCGCTTGACGTCGTGCTTGCACGTCATCACCACCTTCACCAGTCCGGCGCCGGACTGGCCTTCGACCTCGACCAGCGCCAGTTCGTCCTGGGCTCGCTTCAGGTTGTCCTGCATCGCCTGCGCCTGCTTCATCAAGCCGGCAAGTTGGCCCTTCATCATGGCGTGTTCCTTGGTGGTTTCGGGGTTCAGAGCGGTTTGATCGAGCCCGACACGATGCGCGCCGTCTTGAACTGCGACAGCAGTTCGCGCACCACGGGGTCGGCATGGATGGCGGCCTCGGCGGCGGCCTGGCGGCGCTGGCGCTCTGCGGCATCGCGGCGCGCCGGGTTGTCGTCGGGCACGCCGGCTTCGAGTTCGAGCTGCAGCGGCATGCCGAGCGCCGCCGCCAGGGCCGCGGCGAGCTTGTCGCGCAGCGCTGGCGTGCGCAGCGACTCGCGCTCGACGTGCACCTGCCAGCAAGGCGGCGTGGCACTCTCGTCGATGGCGCGCAGGCCGCCCTGCAGTGCGAGTTCGCGGGCCAGCGCGGTCAGCACGCCCTGCTCGCACAGTGGCTTGACGAGGGC
>CAIWPS010000272.1 GCA_903914615.1 uncultured beta proteobacterium
GGCATCGTTCGCAGCGTGGGCATGTACCTGAAGGCGGGGCTCTTCGACGGCGTGCCCGAGGTGAACTTCGTGATGGGCGTGGCCAGCGGCATGCCCTGCGATGCCGCGCTGCTGGCGCTGCTGCCGGGCTACGCGCCGGCAGGCGCGGTGTGGCAGACCACGCTCATCGGCCGCGCCGAGATCTGGCCCGTGCACCAGAAGACCGCCGAGCTCGGCGGCATGCTGCGCACCGGCCTGGAAGACACCTTCTACCTGCCCGGCGGCGAGCGCGCCACCGGCAACGGCGTGCTCATCGAAGCGCTCGCCGCCTGTGCACGCCGCGCCGGGCGCGAGGTCGCCACGCCGGCCGAGGCAAGGGCCCGGCTGGGCCTGCGCGCCACCGCCAGCCCATGACGGCCGAGCGCCGCGACGCCGCCGAGCAGGCGCGGCTGGACACCGCGCTGGTGGAACTGTTCGAGCACCGCATCGTCTTCAACCAGGTGCTGGGGCTGAAGATCAGCTCGGTCGCCCATGGCGACGTGCGCGCCACCTTCCCGATGCGCCACGAACTCATCGGCCACGCTGGCTACGGACGGCTGCACGGCGGCGTCATCTCGGCCGTGCTCGACGCCATGGGCGGCCTGGCGCTGATGGTCGCCATCGCCGAGCAGCACCCGCAGGACCACACCCTGCAGGTGATGCAGCGCTTCTCGAAGATGGCCACCATCGACCTGCGCGTGGACTTCCTGCGCCAGGGGCTGGGCGAGCATTTCGTCGCCACGGCCGACGTCACGCGGCTGGGCTCGCGCATCGGCAACACCCAGATGCGGCTGCTCAACGACCAGGGCACGCTGCTGGCTACCGGGGCCGGGGCCTACGTCGTGGCCTAGGCTCGCGCTTCTGGCAGCATGCGCATCCGCGCGGCCGCTGCAGGGCCGCACCGACGACATGCCGATGCCCATGACCACGCCCGCTCCCACGCCCGCGATGCCCCGCAGGCTCACCGCTTTCGCCGCCGCGCTCTGTGGCATCGCCCTGGCCTTCGCCGCCGTGCCGACGGGGGCCGAGGGCCGCACCGACGCCGCGCCGCGCGCCGTCACGCCACGCGGGCCGCTGGCCGCCGACGAACTGGCGCAGATCGAACTCTTCAGGAAGGCCTCGCCCTCGGTGGTGCACATCACCACGCTGGCGGCGCAGCGCGACTTCTTCTCGCTGAACGTGCAGCAGGTGCCCAGCGGCACCGGCACCGGCTTCGTCTGGGACGATCGCGGCCACATCGTCACCAACTTCCACGTCATCCAGGGCGCCAACGCCGCCCGCGTCACGCTGGCCGACCAGAGCAGCTGGGACGCGACGCTGGTGGGTGCCTTCCGCGACCGCGACCTCGCGGTGCTGCGCATCGAGGCGCCCAAGGACAAGCTGCCGCCCATCGCCATCGGCAGCAGCCGCGACCTGCTGGTCGGCCAGCGCGTCTATGCCATCGGCAACCCCTTCGGCCTGGACCAGACGCTGACCACCGGCCTCATCAGCGCCCTGAACCGCGAGATCGAATCCTTCAACGACCGCACCATCCGCGGCGTCATCCAGACCGACGCGGCGATCAACCCGGGCAATTCCGGCGGCCCGCTGCTGGACTCTGCGGGGCGGCTGATCGGCGTCAACACGCAGATCGCCAGCCCCAGCGGCGCCAGCGCCGGCATCGGCTTTGCCATTCCGGTCGACGAGGTCAACCGCATCGTGCCGCGGCTGATCCGCGACGGCCGCTTCGTGCGGCCGGGCCTGGGCGTCACCTCGCTGTCGGCCAGCCTGCACCGCGCCCTGAACCTGCCCAGGGGCGTGGCCATCGTGCAGGTGGGCGCGGGCTCGCCGGCCGCGAAGGCGGGGCTGCAGCCCTTCCGGCGCGGCAGCCGCGGCGAGGTCGTCGCCGGCGACGTCATCACCGCCATCAACGACGAGCCGGTGGCCAACCTGGACGAGCTGCTGAACGTGCTGGAACGGCGCCAGCCCGGCGATACCGTGACACTCACGGTCTGGCGTGCCGGCGCCACGCGGCGGCAGAGCGTCGTGCTCGCTGCATCAGAGTAAGCAGCCACCCGAACCTGGAGTTCCCCATGCACCCACGCAAGACCGCCATCGTCACCGGGTCGGCCACCGGCGTCGGCGCCGCCACGGCCCTGGCCCTGGCCCGCCGCGGCTGGAGCCTGCTGATCAACTGGTCGAAGAGCGAGGCCGAGGCGCGCCAGACCGACGCCGACTGCCGCGCCGCCGGCGCCGACACGCTGTTGATGCAGGGCGACGTCGCCGACGATGCCGCCTGCCGCGCCATGGCGGCGGCCGCGGTGGCGCGCTGGCAGCGGCTGGACGGCCTGGTCAACAACGCCGGCATCACGCGCTTCGTCGGCGCCGGCGAATGGGACGCCATCGACCCGCAGATGTTCAACGACGTCATGGGCGTCAACGTCGTCGGCCTGTTCCAGATGGTCCGCGCCTGCGTGCCGCACCTGAAGGCCCAGGGCGGTGCCATCGTCAACGTGTCGTCGGTCGCCGGCGCCTTGGGCATAGGCTCATCGGTGCCCTACATCGCTTCGAAGGGCGCGGTGAATGCGCTGACGCTGCACCTGGCGCGCACGCTGGCGCCCGAGGTGCGCGTCAACGCCGTCTGCCCCGGCCTCGTCACCACGCGCTGGTTCACGCAGGGCATCGGCGCCGAGGGCTACGAGAAGGTCAGGGCCGGCTACGAGCGCAGCGTGCCGCTGCAGCGCGCCTGCAGCGCCGAAGACGTGGCCGAGGCCGTGGTGTGGCTGCTGGACGGCGCCCGCACCGTCACCGGCGAGCTGGTGCTGCTGGACGGCGGCATGCACCTGGGCGCCGCGCCGAGCCTGCCGCGGCCGGCCTGAGCGCGGCACGGGCTGCGGGTTTGTCCCCCCGCGCGGGTCGCGCGCGCGACAGGCAAGCTGTGCGACTGCGGCGATAAACGCCGCTGCACAAGCGCGAGGCCCCGCCATGTCCGACACCGAAAGCAGCCACTACCGCATCTGCCCGCTGTGCGAGGCCTGCTGCGGCCTGGAGGTGCGCACCCGCGGCGAGCAGGTCGTCGCCATCCGCGGCGCCGAGAACGATGTCTTCAGCGCCGGCTACGTCTGCCCCAAGGGCGTGGCGCTGAAAGACCTGCACGAGGACCCCGACCGGCTGCGCCAGCCGCTCATTCGCCGCGGCGCGGTCTTCGAGCCGGCCGGCTGGGACGAGGCCTACGCCGAGATCGAACGCCGGCTGCTTCCCATCCTGCAAGCGCATGGCCGCGACGCC
>CAIWPS010000273.1 GCA_903914615.1 uncultured beta proteobacterium
GCCGCCGCGGCGGTCGCGTCGGCAGGCTTGGCCTCGGCCTTGCCGTCGCCCTTGGCCGCGTCGTCCTTCTTGGCGGCACCGTCGCCGCGGAAGTCGGTGACGTACCAGCCCGATCCCTTGAGCTGGAAACCCGCGGCCGTGACCTGCTTGGCGTAGGTCTCGGCGCCGCAGGCGGGGCAGCGCGTCAGCACCGGGTCGGAGAGCTTCTGCAGCACGTCCTGCGCGTGGCCGCAGCTGGCACAACGGTAGGCGTATATCGGCATGGTGGCGGCGGTTCGGCTGGGGCTGGCGCGGGGCAGGCTGCCCAGGCCAGCGCTAAATGGTTGATTCAAAAGGCGAAATTATAGGCGCCGCGGCGCTGCCGATCAGCCGGGCCAGGCCGAGAAGGCGCGCGTGACCAGCAATCCGGTGACGAAGCCCACGGCCAGCCACAGCAGCGCCTGCAGCAGCCTGTGGGTGCGCCGCTGCTCGGTCAGCAGGGCCTGCAGCGCCTGGCTGTCGCCCGGCCGGGCCTGCTGCTGCAGCACCTGGTGCAGCAGCCGCGGCAGTTCGGGCAGCAGCTGGGCATAGCGGGGGGCCTCGTTCTTGAGCCGCTCGAGCAGGCCGCGCCAGCCGATCTGCTCGTTCATCCAGCGCTCCAGGAAAGGCTGGGCACTGGTCCAGATGTCGAGGTCGGGGTCGAGGTCGCGGCCCAGCCCCTCGACATTGAGCAGCGTCTTCTGCAGCAGCACCAGCTGGGGCTGGATCTCGACGTTGAAGCGGCGCGAGATCTGGAACAGGCGCAGCAGGATCTGGCCCAGCGAGATGTCCTTCAGCGGGCGGTCCAGCTGCGGCTCGGCCACCGTGCGGATGGCGCTTTCCAGCGCGTCGATGCGCGTGTTCGCGGGCACCCAGCCGCTCTCGACATGCAGCTCGGCCACGCGCTTGTAGTCGCGGCGGATGAAGGCCAGCAGGTTGTGGGCGAGGTACTGCTTGTCGTTCTCGGTCAGCGTGCCGATGATGCCGAAGTCCAGCGCGATGTAGCGGCCGAAGGTGCGCGGGTCCAGACTCACCTGGATGTTGCCCGGGTGCATGTCGGCGTGGAAGAAGCCGTCGCGGAAGACCTGGGTGAAGAAGATCGTCACGCCGTCGCGCGCCAGCTTGCGGATGTCGACGCCGGCGGCGCGGATGCGTTCGAGCTGGCTGATGGGCACGCCGTGCATGCGCTGCATCACCATCACCCCCGGCGTGCACAGCTCCCACACCATCTCGGGCACCAGCACCAGCTTCAGGCCTTCCATGTTGCGGCGCAGCTGCGCGGCGTTGGCGGCCTCGCGCACGAGGTCGAGCTCGTCGTGCAGGTAGCCGTCGAACTCGGCCACCACCTCGCGCGGCTTCAGCCGCCTGCCGTCGACCGACAGGCGCTCGACCCAGCGCGCCAGCAGGTGCAGCAGGTTCATGTCCTGGTCGATGACCTCGAGCATGCCCGGCCGCAGCACCTTCACGGCGACCTCGCGGCCGTCCTTGAGGACGGCGAAGTGGACCTGGGCGATGGACGCGCTGGCCACCGGTTCGGCCTCGAAGCTGGCGAAGACCTCGTCGATGCGGCGGCCGAAGGCGCGCTCCACCAGCGCGCGGCTCTGCGCGGCCGGGAACGGCGGCACGCGGTCCTGCAGGCGGGCCAGCTCGTTGGCGACGTCCGGCGGCACGAGGTCGCGACGCGTCGAGAGCACCTGGCCGAACTTGACGAAGATCGGGCCCAGCCGTTCCAGCCCCATGCGCAGGCGCACGCCGCGCGGTGCGTCCAGGCGGCGGCCCAGGGTGACCATGCGCACCAGGCCGCGCACCCAGCGCTGCGGGAAGGCCGACAGCGCCACCTCGTCGAGGCCGAAGCGCAGGACGGTGACGACGATCGTCACCAGGCGGCCGAGATGCGCCATCAGCGTGGGCCGCGCGCGCCGCAGGCGGGGTTCAGCCGCCGCGCGGGCGCAGCCGCTCGCCGATGCTGGCGGCGGCGCCCGTGGCCACCTTCAGGGCGGCGCGCAGCGCCCGGCCGAGCACCGACCCGATGCGGGCCAGCTGCTGTGCCACGGTGGGGCCGAAGAAGCGTTCGAGGTCGGCAGCGACGTCCCAGCGCAGGTTCTGGATCAGCCAGTTGACGTCGCCGGCCAGCTGCGCGTCGCCGTCGATCTGCACCGGCGGCACTTCGCCGGCCAGCATCCTGGCCACCAGCAGCGCCGGGTTGGCGGCGTCCAGGAGCACGGCGAGGTCGGGCGCCGGGGCGCCTTCCATGCCGCACCACTCCAGCAGCCCGGCCGGGGTGACGCGCCAGGCCAGCGACGGCGGCGGTGGCAGCAGCTTGGGCCAGGCGGTGATGACCAGCGCCAGGGTGCGCCCGGCGTGCGGCCGCAGCTTGTCGGTGGCCACGGCCTCGCCGGCCAGCACGTGGTTGATGACCAGCGTCAAGCGCTCGGAGAGGGCCGGCGCCAGCAGGGCCTGAAGACTGTGCAGCATTGCGCGATTGTAGGCAGCCAGCCCGTTGCCGCGGTCACGCCGCCTTCACGGAGCTGCCGGGTACTTGGTACAGAATCTGCCGCTTGCCGTGCGGCGCGTCGTGCCCCGACAGCAGGCGCCCAACTTATTCCGGGCGCCGTGCCAGACGCCGCACCGGACCGCCTCCCCTGCAGACCCTGCCGATGTTCGAAGACCGAGGCTACAAAAGAACCTTCTACAGCGCACCGCAATCGGTGACCTCGCTGGTGGCCGCCTTCCTCGAGCCCTCGGTGACGGTGCTCGTCTTCCTGGCCTGCTCGGCGGCCTTCGACGAGCCCATCGGGCGTTCGGACCTGACGCTGTGCCTGCTGATCTTCGCGCTCACCTTCCCCGGGCGCAACCGCTTCTGGGACCGGCCGCTGAACACCGCCGTGGACATCGGCACCTCGTGGCTGAGCCTGCTGCTGATCCTGGCGCTGTGCGGCTATGCCACACGCAGCCTGACCCTCTTCAGCAGCCAGGTGCTGCTGTGGTGGGCGCTGGCGACGCCCGTGCTGCAGTGGGGGGCCTATTTCGCGGGCCGCAAGCTGCTGCGCCATGCCGCCAGCCAGCCTCACAACCGCCGCACCGCGGTGGTGGTGGGTGCGGGCAGCCTGGGCGTGAAGGTCTCGCGCGCCTTCCAGGCCCGCGGCGACATCGGCCTGGAGTTCCTGGGCTACTTCGATGACCGCGCCGACGACCGTGTCGACGCCGACGCCGCCACGCTGCGCCTGGGCAACCTGCGCCAGGTCTCGAACTACATCCGCGACCACGGCGTGCACGAGGTCTACGTGACGCTGCCGCTGGGCTCGCAGCCACGCATCGTCGAGCTGCTGGAACAGGTGCAGGGCACCACGGCCAGCGTCTTCTTCGTGCCCGACGTCTTCGGCATCAGCATCATCCAGGGCCGCCTGCAGGACATGAACGGCGTGCCCGTCGTCGGCCTGTGCGAGACGCCCTTCACCGGCACCAACCGGCTCGTCAAGCGGCTGTCGGACCTGGTGCTGGGCACGGCCATCCTGGTGCTGATCTCGCCCGTGCTGCTGGCGGTGGCCATCGGCGTGAAGATGAGCTCGCCCGGCCCCATCATCTTCCGGCAGCGCCGCAACGGCCTGGACGGCGAGGAGATCGTCGTCTACAAGTTCCGCTCGATGCGCTCGCAGGACGACGGCGAGGTGGTGCCCCAGGCCACCAAGGCCGACCCGCGCATCACGCCCTTCGGCGCCTTCCTGCGCCGCAGTTCGCTCGACGAGCTGCCCCAGTTCATCAACGTGCTGCAGGGCCGCATGAGCATCGTCGGGCCGCGCCCGCATGCGGTGGCCCACAACGAGCAGTACCGCCAGCTCATCAAGGCCTACATGGTGCGCCACAAGGTCAAGCCCGGCATCACGGGTTGGGCGCAGATCCACGGCCTGCGCGGCGAGACCGACACCATCGAGAAGATGCAGGCCCGCGTCGAATACGATCTGGAGTACCTGCGCAACTGGTCGCTCGGGCTGGACCTGCAGATCATCGCGCGCACCATCAAGCTGGTCTTCTTCGACCGCAACGCGTACTGAGACCAGGGACACCGCCTGCCATGACCCGACCCCGCATCACCCTGCTCGCCGCCGCGGCCGTGGCGGCATTGGCACTGCCGGCCTCGGCGCCGCGTGCCGAGCAGAACCCCTGGTACATCGGTGTTTCGGAGCTCTACTCCCACGAGTCCAACCTGCTGCGCCTGGCCGACGGCGAGACGGCGCAGCAGGCACAGGCGGCGCAGGGCCTGCAGGGGGTCACGCTGAGCCGTGGCGACAACCTCAGTCAGACCTCGCTGCTGGCCGGCCTGGACAAGCCTTTCGGACGTCAGCATGCCTACGCCAACCTGTCGGTACGCGACACGCGCTACGACAGGAACACGCTCTACAACAACGTCGGCTACACCGCCAATGCCGGCCTGGACTGGTCGACCGCCGAACGCGTCGCCGGCTCGCTGGCCTACAGCGCCAACCGCTCGCTGTCCAGCTTCAACTCCTACGGCGTGACGACGCAGAAGAACCTGGAAAGCTCGCAGAACATCGACGCCAACGTGCGCGTCGGGCTGGTGACGCAGTACCGGCTGGTCTTCACGCTGGACCACCGCCAGACCCACAACAGCGACCCCGACCCCACCATCCAGTCGCGCGAGTACAACCAGGACGCAGCGTCGTTCGGGCTGCAGTGGACGCCGCGCGACCCGACCACGCTGGGCATGGCGCTGCGCGAGACGCAGGGCCGCTACCCGAAGTACCTGCAGCTGACCGACAGCCTGAACAACCCCATCCCCGGCGCCTACCAGGCCGACCGCTTCAAGCAGTCGGCCCTGGACCTGACCGCCAGCCTGGTGCCCAGCGGCGCCAGCACCCTGGACGCGCGGCTGAGCTATTCCAAGACCCACTACGACCTCAACCAGCAGCGCGACTTCTCCGGCCTCACGGGCACGGCCGGCTGGACCTGGCAGCCGCGCGACCGCCTCAAGCTGAGCGCGCGCTGGTACCGCGACGTCGGCCAGAACTCCTATGCCACGACCTACTTCAACGTCGCGGGCACGTCCGACTACAGCCAGATCTACAACAGCTACCGGCTGCAGGCCGACTTCAACGCCACCGCCAAGCTGTCGTTCACCGGCGCCTTGCAGCTCGTCGATCGCACGCTGGTCACCACCGTCAACAACCCGCTCATCCCGGCCAACCTGCTCGACCAGTCCGGCAAGGACTCCAGCACCGTGGTCTCGCTCGGCCTGCGCTGGACGCCGCTGCGCAGCGTCACCTTCGGCTGCGATGCCAGCACCGAACGCCGCACGGCCACGGGCTCGGCCGGACTGACCGTGCCGCTGCACGACAACACCCTGAGCTGCTTCGGCCAGTTCCAGCTGCAGCAATGAAGCCCACCGTCCTGCTCACCGGCGCCACGGGCTACATCGCCTCGCACACCTGGCTGGCGCTGCAGCGCGCCGGCTTTGACGTCGTCGGCATCGACGACTTCTCCAACAGCTCGCCGGTGGTGCTGGAACGGCTGGCTGAACTCAGCGGCAACACGCCCGTCTTCGAGCGCGCCAACGCCTGCGACGAAGCGGCGCTGGAGGCCCTGTTCCAGCGCCACCGCATCGCCGCCGCGGTGCATTTCGCGGCCTTCAAGGCGGTGGGCGAGTCCGCGGCCAGGCCGCTGGACTACTACGCCAACAACCTGGGTGGCCTGCTCGCGGTGTGCCGCACGATGCAGCGCCACGGCGTCAGGCGTTTCGTCTTCAGCAGCAGCGCCACGGTCTACGGCGTGCCCGAGCGGCTGCCGCTGCGCGAGGACGCCGCGCTGTCGGCCACCAACCCCTACGGCCAGACCAAGCTGATGGGCGAGCAGGTCCTGCGCGACCTCGGCGCCTCCGACCCCGCCTGGCAGACCGCCTGCCTGCGCTACTTCAACCCCGTCGGCGCGCACGAGAGCGGCCGCATCGGCGAAGACCCGCGCGGCCTGCCCAACAACCTCATGCCCTACGTCGCGCAGGTGGCCGTGGGGCGCCTGCCCCGGCTGTCGGTGTACGGCAACGACTACCCCACGCCCGACGGCACCGGGGTGCGCGACTACATCCATGTCGAAGACCTGGCCCAAGGCCACGCCGCAGCGCTGCGCCGGCTCTTCGACGCCCCCGGCTCCTACACCGTCAACCTGGGCACCGGGCGCGGCCACAGCGTGCTCGAAGTGGTCGCGGCCTACGCCCAGGCCAGCGGCCGCGAAGTGCCCTACCAGGTGATGCCGCGCCGCCCCGGCGACGTGGCGGCTTGCTATGCCGACCCCGCGCTGGCGCAGCAGCTGCTCGGCTGGCGCGCCCAGCACGGCCTGGCGCGCATGTGCGCCGACAGCTGGCGCTGGCAATCGATGAACCCGCAGGGATTCCAAGCATGATGCAGACGCAGGTCCAACCCGTGATCATGGCCGGCGGCTCCGGCACCCGGCTGTGGCCGCTGTCGCGCGCCGGCTTTCCGAAGCAGTTCCTCGTGCTCTCGGGCAACACCAGCCTGTTCCAGCAGGCGGTGGCGCGGCTGCAGGGCCTGGGCGACGAGGCCACCCTTGTCGCGCCGCCGCTGGTGGTGGGCAACGAGGAGCATCGCTTCCTGGTGCTGGACCAGCTGCGCGAACTCAAGACCGAGCCCGGCGCCGTGATCCTCGAACCGGTGGGCCGCAACACCGCGCCGGCAGTGACGCTGGCTGCGCTGCAGGCGCTGGAAGGCGGCGGCGACCCGGTCCTGGTCGTCGTCTCTTCGGACCAGACGGTCACCGACGGCGCCGCCTACACGCAGGCCCTGCGCAGCGCCGTGGCGATGGCGGCCGAGGGCGCTATCACCATCCTGGGCATCGCGCCCGACCGGCCCGAGACCGGCTACGGCTACATCCGTGCCGACGGCAGCAAGGTGGCGCAGTTCGTCGAGAAGCCCGACCTGGCCACCGCCGAGAAGTACGTCGCCGCCGGCAGCTACTACTGGAACGCCGGCATGTTCGTGCTCAGGGCCTCGGTGTGGATGGCGGCGCTCGATCGCTTCCGGCCCGACATCGCGCAGGCCTGCCGCGCCGCATGGCAGGCGCGCACCACCGACGAAAACCCGGGTGCCCGGTTCGTGCGCCCGGCGAAGGCCGAATTCGCCGCCGTGCCCAGCGAATCGGTGGACTACGCCGTGATGGAGAAATGCCCTGGCGTGCTGGACATCCGCATGCAGCCGCTGGCCGCGGGCTGGAACGACCTGGGCGCGTGGGAAGCGGTCTGGCAGGTGGCCGAGAAGGACGCCGGCGGCAACGCCAGCGTCGGCGATGCCATCGTCAGCGACAGCCGCAACACGCTGGTGCACGCCACCAGCCGCCTCGTCAGCGTCGTCGGCATGAACGACGTCGTGGTCGTGGAAACGCCCGACGCGGTGCTGGTCGCCAGCCGCGAGAAGAGCCAGGACGTCAAGAACATCGTCAACCAGCTCGGTCGCGAACAGCGCGGCGAGCATGCCCTGCACCGCAAGGTGCACCGCCCCTGGGGCTGGTACGACGGCATCGACAGCGGCCCGCGCCACCAGGTCAAGCGCATCCTGGTCAAGCCCGGCGCCAGCCTGAGCCTGCAGATGCACCACCACCGCGCCGAACACTGGATCGTCGTCAGCGGCACGGCCGAGGTCACCAACGGCGACAAGGTCATCATGCTGACCGAGAACCAGAGCACCTACATCCCGCTCGGCCAGACCCACCGCCTGGCCAACCCGGGCAAGGTGCCGCTGGAGATCATCGAGGTGCAGTCGGGCAGCTACCTGGGCGAGGACGACATCGTGCGCTTCGAGGACACGTACGGAAGGGCACCGAAGTGACCCTCCTCGTGACCGGAGGCGCCGGCTTCATCGGCAGCAACTTCGTCCTCGACTGGCTGGCGCAGTGCGACGAGACCGTCGTCAATCTCGACGCCCTCACCTACGCCGGCAACCTGCGCAACCTGGCCGCGCTGCAGGGCGACGCACGGCATGTCTTCGTGCACGGCGACATCGGCGACCGGGCGCTGCTGGACCGCCTGCTGGCCGAGCACCGCCCGCGCGCCGTGCTGCATTTCGCCGCCGAGAGCCACGTCGACCGCAGCATCCACGGCCCGGGCGCCTTCATCAAGACCAACGTCGAAGGCACCTTCACGCTGCTGGAGGCGGCGCGCGCCTACTGGTCGGCGCTGGGCGAAGAAGCCAGGGCCGCGTTCCGCTTCCACCATGTCTCGACCGACGAGGTGTACGGCAGCCTTGCACCCGGCGCGCCCGCCTTCACCGAGTCGCATCCCTACGAACCGAACAGCCCCTACAGCGCGAGCAAGGCCGCCAGCGACCACCTCGTCCGTGCCTGGCACCACACTTACGGGCTGCCGGTGCTCACCACCAACTGCAGCAACAACTACGGGCCCTTCCACTTCCCGGAAAAGCTCATCCCGCTGATGATCGTCAATGCCCTCGCCGGCAAGCCGCTGCCGATCTACGGCGACGGCCAGCAGGTGCGCGACTGGCTCTATGTGGGCGACCACTGCAGCGCCATCCGCGAGGTGCTGGCGCGCGGCCGCGTCGGCGAGACCTACAACATCGGCGGCTGGAACGAGCAGACCAACAAGCAGATCGTGCACACCGTCTGCGGCCTGCTCGACGAACTGCGGCCCAGCGCCGCCGGGCCCTGCACGCGGCTCATCACCCACGTCGCCGACCGGCCGGGCCACGACCGCCGCTACGCCATCGATGCGCGCAAGATCGAGCGCGAACTCGGCTGGCGCCCGGCCGAGACCTTCGCCACCGGCATCCGCAAGACCGTGCAGTGGTACCTGGACCATGCCGACTGGGTGGCCGAGGTGCAGAGCGGCAGCTACCGCGACTGGCTGGCCACCAACTACGCGGCGCGCTGAACGTGAAGATCCTGCTGCTCGGCAAGAACGGCCAGGTCGGCTGGGAGCTGCAGCGCTCGCTGGCGCCGCTGGGCGAAGTGGTGTCCTGCGACTTCGACAGCGCGGGCGAACTGCGGGCCGACTTCTCGCAGCCCGAAACACTGCTGCCGCTGCTGCGCTCGATACAGCCCAACGTCATCGTCAATGCCGCCGCCCACACCGCCGTCGACAAGGCCGAGAGCGAGCCCGAACTGGCCCGCGCCATCAACGCCACCGCACCCGGACTCATCGCCCGCGAAGCACAGGCCCTGGGGGCGTTGCTGGTGCATTACAGCACCGACTATGTCTTCGACGGCAGCGGCAGCGCGCCCCGCGGCGAAGACGCGCCCAAGGGCCCATTGAGCGTGTATGGCCGCACCAAGCTCGAAGGCGAGGAACTCGTGCGCGCCAGCGGCTGCGCCCACCTCATCCTGCGCACGAGCTGGGTCTACGCCGCACGCGGCGGCAATTTCGCGCGCACCATGCTCAAGCTGGCGGCCGAGCGCGACGTCCTGAACGTCATCGCCGACCAGGTCGGTGCGCCCACCGGCGCCGAGCTGCTGGCCGATGTCACGGCCCATGCCATTCGCCGCGCGCGGGCGCAGCCGCAGCTGGGCGGCACCTACCACTGCGTGGCCGGTGGCGAGACCAGCTGGCATGACTACGCCCGCCACGTCATCGCATGGGCGCGTGCCCACGGCCACCCGGTGAAGGTGGCGGCAGACGCCATCCACGCCATTCCGAGCAGCGCCTACCCGCTGCCCGCGGCGCGGCCGCTCAACTCGCGCCTGGCCACGCGCAAGCTGCAGGCGGCCTTCGGGCTGACGCTGCCGCCCTGGCAGGCCGGCGTCGAGCGCATGCTCGCCGAAGTGCTGGGCACCTAGGGAGACGAACTGTCATGGCCACCCCACGCAAGGGCATCATCCTGGCCGGCGGCTCGGGCACGCGGCTGCACCCGGCCACGCTGGCCATCAGCAAGCAGCTGCTGCCGGTGTACGACAAGCCGATGGTGTACTACCCGCTGTCCACCCTGATGCTGGCCGGCATGCGCGAGGTGCTGGTCATCAGCACGCCGCAGGACACGCCGCGCTTCGAGGCGCTGCTGGGCGACGGCAGCCGCTGGGGCATGCACATCAGCTACTGCGTGCAGCCCAGCCCCGACGGCCTGGCGCAGGCCTTCATCCTCGGTCGCGATTTCGTCGCCGGCGGGCCCAGCGCACTGGTGCTGGGCGACAACATCTACTACGGCCACGACTTCGCGCAGCTGCTTGCGCGCGCCGACACGCGTGCCCGCGGTGCCACGGTCTTTGCGTACCACGTGCACGACCCCGAGCGCTATGGCGTGGTCGAGTTCGATGCCGCCCGGCGCGCCGTCAGCATCGAGGAAAAGCCGCAGGCGCCGAAGAGCAACTATGCCGTCACGGGCCTGTACTTCTACGACGAACAGGTCTGCGACATCGCCGCCGGCATCCGCCCCAGCGCACGCGGCGAGCTGGAGATCACCACCGTCAACGCGCAGTACCTGCAGCAGCGCCAGCTCGACGTCGAGATCATGGGCCGCGGCTATGCCTGGCTGGACACCGGCACCCATGACAGCCTGATGGAGGCCGGCCAGTTCATCGCCACGCTGGAAAAGCGCCAGGGCCTGAAAGTCGCTTGCCCGGAGGAGATCGCCTACCGCGCGGGCTGGATCGACGCCGCGCAACTGGAGAAGCTGGCCGCGCCGATGCTGAAGAACAGCTACGGCCAGTACCTGATGCGGGTGCTGCGCGAGAAGGCGTTCTGATGAAGCTGCTGCCTACCGCCCTGCCAGGCGTCATCATCGTCGAGCCCGCCGTCTTCGGCGACGACCGCGGCTGGTTCTACGAAAGCTTCAACGAGGCGCGCTTTCTGGCCGGCCTGGCCGAGCTGGGCCTGCCGGCGACGCGCCGCTTCGTGCAGGACAACCATTCCTGCAGCAAGGCCGGCGTGCTGCGCGGCCTGCACTACCAGCTGCCGCCGCATGCGCAGGGCAAGCTGGTGCGCGTGGTGCGCGGCGCGGCCTGGGACGTGGCGGTGGACATCCGCGCCGGCTCGCCCCGCTTCGGGCAATGGGTGGGCGTGGAGATCAGCGAGGCCAACCGGCGCCAGCTGTGGATCCCCGAGGGCTTTGCCCACGGATTCGTTGCGCTGCAGGACGACACGCACTTCCTCTACAAGACCACCGATGTCTATGCCAAGGACTGCGAGCGCGCCATACGCTGGGACGACCCCGGACTGGCGATCGCCTGGCCCCTGCCCGCAGGCGTGACGGTGCCGCTGGTGGCGCCCAAGGATGCCGCCGCGCCGCCGCTGTCACGGGCCGATCTGCCGCCGGGCTGAAAAGCGCGGCCCATAAGGAAAAACCGCAGCCGAGGCTGCGGTTTTCGCTGGCGAGGGGCCGAGGCCCCTCAGGCCGTCAGATGGCCTTGATGGTCGAAGCTTGCGGGCCCTTCTGGCCCTGCTTGACTTCGAATTCCACCTTCTGGCCTTCGGCCAGGCTGCGGAAGCCGCCGGTGCTCTGGATTTCGCTGAAGTGGGCGAAGAGGTCCTTGCCACCGCCGTCAGGCGTGATGAAGCCGAAGCCCTTGCCGTCGTCGAACCACTTCACGATGCCGGTTTGCGTAGTCATGTCGAATTTCCTTTCACGGTTGCTGCCCGGCACATGCCGGTGCAGTGCAGATACGGGCCAAGAAGAATCACCGATCGAGAAATCCGCCGACACCCGCTATGACGCGGGGCACACCGAACACTGTCTCAAAACTGTCTTGCTCAAATCTACCCAGCTAATGTACCCGCTAAGACCCCTGTCTGCGGGGGCAAGCCGTAAAGATGTGTCTGCCGCGGGCTTAAGCCACGGCGCGGCGGCCGATGCCGCTGTACTGGATGCCGTGCAGCTGCATCAGCGCCGGGTCGTAGATGTTGCGACCGTCGAAGATCACCGGCGCCTTCAGCGCCGCCTTGATGGCGTCGAAGTCGGGGTTGCGGAACTCCTTCCACTCGGTGACGACGACGAGCGCGTCGGCGCCGGTCAGGGCCTCGGCCTGGCTGCGGGCGAAGTGCAGGCCCGGCGTGCCCTCCAGCACCCGCGCCGCCTCTTCCATCGCCACGGGGTCGTAGGCGCGCACGGCGGCGCCGCGGCGCGTCAGCTCGTGGATGACGACGCGGCTGGGGGCCTCGCGCATGTCGTCGGTGTTGGGCTTGAAGGCCAGGCCCCACACGGCGAAGGTGCGGCCGCCGAGGTCTTCGCCATAGCGGGCGACGATCTTGTCGACCAGCACATGCTTCTGGCGTTCGTTGGCGGCCTCCACGGCCTGCAGCACGGCCAGGTTCATGCCGTTCTCGAGGCCGGTGTGGATCAGCGCCTTCACGTCCTTCGGAAAGCAGCTGCCACCGTAGCCTGTGCCGGGGTAGAGGAAATGGGTGCCGATGCGCGGGTCGCTGCCGATGCCCTTGCGCACCATCTCGATGTCGGCCCCCACCTTCTCGGCCAGGATGGCCAGCTCGTTCATGAAGCTGATGCGCGTGGCCAGCATGGCGTTGGCGGCGTACTTGGTGAACTCGGCGCTCTTGACGTCCATGACCTGCAGGCGGTCATGGTTGCGCATGAAGGGCGTGTAGAGCGAGCGCATCAGAAGCACGGCGCGCTCGTCGTCGGCGCCGACGACGATGCGGTCGGGCCGCATGCAGTCCTCCACCGCGGCGCCTTCCTTCAGGAATTCGGGGTTGCTGACGACGGCGAAGGCGGTGTCGCCCAGGCCGCGCGCGTCCAGCGCCGCGCGCACCGCGCCACGCACCTTGTCGGCGGTGCCCACGGGTACCGTGCTCTTGTCGACGATGACCTTGTAGTCGGTCATGTGGCGGCCGATGTTGGTGGCCGCCGCCAGCACGTACTGCAGGTCGGCCGAGCCGTCCTCGTCGGGCGGCGTGCCGACGCCGATGAACTGCACCGTGCCGTGGGCCACCGCCGAGGCGATGTCGGTGGTGAACTGCAGCCGCCCGGCGGCGGCATTGCGGTGCACGATCTGCTCCAGGCCGGGCTCGTGGATGGGGATGCCGCCGGCGTTGAGCATGCGGATCTTGCGCTCGTCGATGTCCAGGCAGACGACGTGATTGCCCATTTCAGACAGGCAGGCGCCTGTGACCAGACCGACATAGCCGGTGCCGACGACGGTGACTTTCATGCGTGGGGCTGCACTTTCAAGGGGTATGGGAGCCGGTCCAAGCCGGCGCAGGACTTGCTATTTTCGCATCGCAACGGCTTCGGTACCCCCGTCCTGCGCCCTGGCGCGCGTCATCGTGCGCAGGCGCCGTCGGCTGGCGGCCCTGCCGGGGTGATATCTTCCCGGGTTGAACCCCATCACTGCGCATATGACCAAGACTGCACTCATCACCGGCGTCACCGGGCAGGACGGCGCCTACCTGGCCGAGCTCCTGCTTGCCAAGGGCTACACCGTGCACGGCATCAAGCGCCGCTCGTCGTCGTTCAACACCGACCGCGTCGACCACCTGTACGAAGACCCGCACGTCGACCATCAGCGCTTCACGCTGCACTACGGCGACCTCACCGACAGCACCAACCTGATCCGCATCGTGCAGCAGGTGCAGCCCGACGAGATCTACAACCTGGGCGCGATGAGCCATGTCGCGGTCAGCTTCGAGCAGCCCGAGTACACGGCCGACACCGACGGCATCGGCACTCTGCGCCTGCTCGAGGCCATACGCATCCTGGGCCTGGGCAAGAAGACGCGCTTCTACCAGGCCAGCACGAGCGAGCTCTACGGCCTGGTGCAGGAGATCCCGCAGAAGGAAACGACACCCTTCTACCCGCGCAGCCCCTACGCCGTGGCCAAGCTCTACGCCTACTGGATCTGCGTCAACTACCGCGAGGCCTACGGCATCTATGCCTGCAACGGCATCCTCTTCAACCACGAGAGCCCGGTGCGCGGCGAAACCTTCGTCACGCGCAAGATCACGCGCGCCATCGCGCGCATCGCGCTCGGCCTGCAGGACACGCTGCACCTGGGCAACCTGTCGGCGCTGCGCGACTGGGGCCATGCGCGCGACTACGTGCAGATGCAGTGGCTGATGCTGCAGCAGGCGCAGCCCGAGGACTACGTCATCGCCACCGGCGTGCAGCACAGCGTGCGTGAATTCGTGCAGCGCGCCGCCGCCGAACTGGGCATCGTCATCGGCTTCGAAGGCCAGGGCGAGCAGGAGATCGGCGTCGTCACCGCGGTCGAGAAGGTGGGCGGCGAAGTGCGCGCCAAGTGCAAGCCCGGCGACGTCATCGTGCGCGTCGACCCGCGCTACTTCCGCCCCACCGAGGTCGAGACGCTGCTCGGCGACCCCACCAAGGCGAAGGAGAAGCTGGGCTGGGTGCCGACCACCACCTTCGATGCGCTGGTCAAGGAGATGATCGAGAGCGACTACACCAGCGCCAAGCGCGACAGCCTGGTGAAGCTGGCAGGGTTCCAGGCCTACGACTACCACGAGTAAGGCTGCATGCTGCCTGACTCCCGCATCTATGTCGCGGGCCACCGCGGCCTCGTCGGCAGCGCCATCGTGCGCCACCTGCAGGCCGCCGGCCACACCCGGCTGATCACGCGCACGCACGCCGAACTCGACCTCACCGACGAGCGCGCCACGCGCGCGTTCATGCTGTCCGAGAAGCCGGACTACGTGTTCCTGGCCGCTGCCAAGGTGGGCGGCATCGTCGCCAACAACAGCTTCCCCGCCGAGTTCATCCGCGACAACCTGGCGATCCAGACCAACCTCATCCATGCCGCCCACCTGGCCGGCGTGCAGCGCCTGATGTTCCTGGGCAGCAGCTGCATCTACCCCAAGCTGGCGCCGCAGCCGATGAAGGAGCGCGACCTGCTCACGGGCCCGCTGGAGCCGACCAACCGGCCCTACGCGCTGGCCAAGATCGCCGGCATCGAGATGTGCTGGAGCTACAACCGCCAGTACGGCACCCGCTACCTGGCGGCGATGCCCACCAACATGTACGGCCCGGGCGACAACTACCACCCCACGAACAGCCACGTCATCCCCGCGCTGCTGCGCAAGTTCCACGAAGCCCGCCAGCGCGGCGAAGACACTGTCACCGTCTGGGGCACCGGCACGCCGCGGCGCGAATTCCTCTACAGCGACGACATGGCCGAGGCCTGCGTCTTCCTGATGAACCTGCCCGACGCGCGCTTCCTGCCGCTGCTGGGCAGCGACGAGACCGCCAGCGGCCGCTTCGAGCCGCCGCTGGTGAACATCGGCGTGGGCGAGGACGTCACCATCGCCGAACTGGCCGCGCTGGTGGGGCAGGTCGTCGGCTTCGAAGGCCGCATCGTCTACGACGCCAGCAAGCCCGACGGCACGCCGCGCAAGCTGATGGACGTGGGGCTGCTCAACGCCGCGGGCTGGAAGGCCCGCACGACGCTGCGTGAAGGCCTGCGGGCGGCCTACGCGGAATTCGCGGCGACCCAGGCTGCCTGAAGCTGCAGCGCGGCCCCCTCGCCGCCGGGGCCTTGTCCTAGCGCCCAGCACCCGTGCGGGCGCCGGTCATGCAGGCGTCTCGCTGCGCTCGATGCGCCAGGCCTGAAAGCGCAGGCCCAGCCAGGCGCCGCCCACGATGCCGGCCACCGCAACGCAGGCGCCGGTCGACAGCATCGACAGACCGCTGATGCCCTGGCCGATGGAGCACCCCATCGCCGTGACGCCGCCGAAACCCATCAGCACCGCACCCGCGAGATGAAGGGCCATGTCCTGGCTGCCCTGGAACGACTCGACGCGAAACTCCTTGCGCGCCAGGGCTGAGGCCAGGCTGCCCAGAATGACACCGAGTGCGACCATCACACCGAAGGTGGCCGTGTTGTTGCGGTCCGACCAGATCGTCAGCAGGTCCAGGCCGTGCGCCAGCGGGGCCGCGAAGCTCAAGCCTTCGGGCCGGTGCGAGTAGGTGCCCATCCAGGCGGCTTCGAGCGTGTCGGGATGTTCCGGCAGAAAGCCGACGTGCCCCGTGAGCCCCCAGGCCGCGGCCACCAGCAGGCCGACAC
>CAIWPS010000274.1 GCA_903914615.1 uncultured beta proteobacterium
AGTTCGGCGGCCAGGTGCATAGCGTGCTCGACGGTCACGGCGAAGACCAGCCATTTGCGGCGATCGGCCGCCAGGCGCACGAGCTCGGCGCAGGCCTTGCGCACGAGTTCGGCCTTATCAGTCGCCCGGGCCAGAGCGCTGACCACGTAGTCGCCGCCACTGGTGGCAACGTCTTCGGTGGAGATCTTCGTCTCGACCGGCGCTGGCACCATGGGCGCCAGGTAGCCAGCGGCCAGCAGCTCGGCCATGGTCACCCGCGCCGCGACATGGCTGAAGAGGCCCTGCTGCGTCAGCCAGATGCCGTCACCGCGGAAGGCGGTGCCAGTCCAGCCGATCACGCGCATTGCCGGGTAGTAGCGCCGCAGCTCGGTGATGAGCTTGCGGTACATCGTGGACTCGTTGCTGCTGATGAGGTGGCAGTTGTGGACGAGGTAACCCCCAGCGAAGTAAGAAGGGTGTCCTGAGACTTGAAGGTTGAATACAGCTCGCGCGCCCGTTCCGAGGTGACGCGTAACACGCGCCACCCGAGAGATTCCAGCAGGGCCTGTTTCTTCTGGTCCTGGTCCCGCCGCGAGGCGTGAGATTGACCGTCCACCTCGATGCACACCATCAACGTCGTGTTGCTGATGTCCAGCTTGTAGTGATTCGGGTATTCCGACCGATGTCCCATGCCGGTCTTCACGAGGGAGTTCCACTCCCAGCCGTCGCCCAACAGAAACAAGAGTCCAAGTTCCGTCAATGTGGGCGGGCACCCATTCCCCGACCTCATCTTCGGCCGATGTCCAATCTCCCGAAGCCGACGCGCCATTGCGAGTCGCACACTCTCGACGTGCATCGGGTTCTTGTGTTTCCTGGAGCAGGAGATTGAGCAATACGCTTGTCGTTTCCAGGCGGCCTCGCTCATCGTCTTGAACGGTCGAATCTCCTTTCCACATTTCGTGCACTGCTTGCACGCCAAAGAGATTCGCCCCCCTCTCCAAGGCGCGAGCGGGGACGAATCCCCGCTCTGTGAAGAATGGGTGATTGCCGGTGCAGGTGATGACTCGGCCGTCGTCGCATTCGATGTCGTAAAGGTCATTTGATTGCCTTTCGCTGATGGCTTCGACCACGCCCAGGCCGGCCGCAGTGCGGACCACGTCTCCTGGGGAGATTGACTCAATGGGAACCGCGCCGTCGATCGTCTCGACAGCGGTGCCGGCGACAAAACACTCATCGACCAGCATCAGGTCCACCCGGCCGAGCTGGTGCGCGCGCTTGGCAACACTGCCGATGGTGGCGTAGGTGATGGCCCGGCCGAGCTGGCGGCTTCCGACGCTGGCGCTGTAGACGCCGACGGGAGCAGAGGGCCAAATCTGCAGCAGCTTGGCCAAGTTCTGCTCGATCAGCTCCTTGACGTGCACCACCATCAGGATGCGCGTCTCCGGATAGGCCTCGATCGCGCGCCGGCACAGCTCGGCGATCATCACGGACTTGCCGGCGCCGACGCTGGCCTCGACGACGGGATCGCCGTCGTCATGCCGCTCGAACCAGCCCCAGAGGTCCTGCAGGGCGGATTCTTGATAGGGGCGGAGGGTGATCATGGCTGCCACTCCAAAGCGGCGCGCTTGACTGCCTGATAGCTGGCTTCGGCCATGGCCACCGCAAACAGTTCGATCCCTTCTTGACTGTCGAGCTGCTTGCCTTGGGAGCTGGAGCGTTTCGCCTTGCGTTCTGCGTTTACATCTTTGCCGAACGTCATTTCTCCGAGCTTCACGGCTGCGGCCTTGCGCGCCTGGTCGGCGGTGATCTGGCCGCGCCGGCCGAGCGTGTGCCGCACATTTCGCCCCTCCACACGCTTCTCGACGAAGTACGCGGCGGTCGTCTCCCCGACCCTCAAACCGAAGCCGGCCAGCTTCGTGTCGCGGTACAGGACAACCTCACCAGCGGGTGCCAGAGGCAGCTTGTTGACGGTCTCCTCAGTCAACTCGAACCTGTTCACCTCGCCGCCCTCGCATGGTCATCGCACACGGCGCCAAGCTGCACCGGAAAGTCGTGGAGCTTGCAGCGGTGGCTGACGCTATCGGCCCAGCTGCCCACGTTGTTCAGCGTCCCGCCAAGGTGCTTGCAGTGCCTGCAGGTGTCGTCGCGGGTGAGTGGGCCGCTGTAGCTGCACTCGGC
>CAIWPS010000275.1 GCA_903914615.1 uncultured beta proteobacterium
TCTTGCGGATCTTGTCCTCGGGGATCTCCATCTTCTCGGCCAGCGTCGGCGCGTCGGGCTCGTAGCCGAACTCCTGCAGGTGCTGGCGGCTGATGCGATTCATCTTGTTGATGGTCTCGATCATGTGCACCGGGATGCGGATGGTGCGCGCCTGGTCGGCGATCGAGCGCGTGATGGCCTGGCGGATCCACCACGTGGCATAGGTCGAGAACTTGTAGCCGCGGCGGTATTCGAACTTGTCGACCGCCTTCATGAGTCCGATGTTGCCTTCCTGGATGAGGTCGAGGAACTGCAGGCCGCGGTTGGTGTACTTCTTCGCGATGGAAATCACCAGGCGCAGGTTGGCCTCGATCATTTCCTTCTTCGCGTCGCGGCTGGCCTTCTCGCCCTCGTTCATCTTCTTGTTGATCTGCTTCAGGTCCTCCAGCGGCACCACGGCGCGCGCCTGCAGGTCGAACAGCTTCTGCTGCAGTTCCTGCACCGCCGGCAGGTTGCGCGACAGGATGTGGCTGTAGGACTTGCCCAGCGCCACTTCCTTCTCGGCCCACTTCAGGTTCATCACGTTGGGCGGGAAATGCTTGATGAAATGGTCCTGCGGCATGCCGCACTTGTCGACCACGATCTTGCGGATCTCGCGCTCGTAGCGGCGCACATCGTCGACCTGGCTGCGCAGGATGTGGCACAGCTTCTCGATCGTCTTGACGGTGAAGCGGATCGTCATCAGGTCGACGCTGATGGCGTGCTGGGCCTTGTTGTAGGGCGGCGACTTGTAGCCGTCCTTCTCGTAGGCCTTGCGCATCTTGTCGAAGTGCGTGCGCAGGGCCTCGAACTTCTCCAGCGCCTGTTTCTTGAGTTCCTCGAGCTTCTTGGTCAGCGCCTTGCTGCCGCCCTGGCCGTCGTCGTCGTCCTCCTCGTCGAACTCGTCGAAGTCTTCCTCGGCGACGTAGTCGTCGGCCTCGTCGTCGCTGACGAAGCCGTCGACGGCCTCGCTGATCTGCATCTGGCCGGCGGCGATGCGGTCGGCCATCGACAGGATCTCGGCGATCGTCGTCGGGCTGGCGCTGATGGCCAGCATCATCGCCTGCAGGCCGCCTTCGATGCGCTTGGCGATCTCGATCTCGCCTTCGCGCGTCAGCAATTCGACCGTGCCCATCTCGCGCATGTACATGCGCACCGGGTCGGTGGTGCGGCCGAACTCGCTGTCGACCGTGGACAGCGCGGCTTCGGCCGCTTCCTCGGCCTCTTCCTCGGTCGCCGTGGCGGTGCCGCCGCCGGCGATCAGCAGCGTGGCGGCGTCGGGCGCCTGCTCGTAGACCGCGATGCCCATGTCGTTGAGCATGGAGACGATGGCCTCGAGGATTTCCTCGTTGACCAGCTTCTCGGGCAGGTGGTCGTTGATCTCCTGGTGGGTCAGGAAGCCGCGCGTCTTGCCCATCTTGATGAGCGTCTTCAGCTCCTGGCGGCGCTTGGTGGCTTCCTCTTCGGTGAGCGCAGTCTCGTCGAGGCCGAACTCGCGCATCAGCGCGCGCTCCTTGGCGCGGCTGACCTTCATGCGCAGCGGCTTGACCTTGACGGCCTTCTCGCCCTCGACTTCGACCTCGCTGACGGCCTCGACTTCGGCTTCCGGCTCGCCTTCGAATTCGGCCTCGATGTCGCCGAGGTCGACTTCCTCGGTCACCGCAGCCGCCTTCTTGGCCGGCTCGGCACCCTTCTTCGCGTGCTTGGCGCCCTTGGCGTCGGCCCTGGCCGGGGGCTTGGCGACCTTGCCGCTCTTGGCCTCGGCCTTGGCCGGCGGCGTCTTGCTCAGCGGCTTGGCGGCCGGCGCGCTGGCCGCGGCGCCCTTGGCAGTGGGCTTGGCCGGCGCGGCGTCGGTCTTGGCGGCGGTCTTGGGTGCGGGCGTGGCGGCAGGCTTCTTGGCGGTCATGCGTATCCTTGGGCTTCAGGGTGGCGACAGGAGACACGGCGCACGGCGCAGGCGGGCGCGCAGGTACCGGTGGGGGCCGGTGTCGGCGAGCAGGCTGGGCACGCACCACCCGCCGGCAGGGCCGGTGGCAGCGCTGGAGCGCGCGCGTGTCGTGCAGGCAAGTTCGCGTGAACTCATCTGGTGTGCAGCCGATGCGGGGGCGGTTGACCTGGTGTGACCCTTGTCGAGGGTGGTCGGGGCCCGGGTCCGCGAGATTCGTGCTGCTGTCACTCTTGCCGCTGCGACAAACAGTGGATTATATCCGCTGCCCAGCAGAAGGACAGCCGAACTTCAGCCCGCGGACAGCGCCAACGCGGCCTTCAGCCGCCCGATCTGGTCGTGCAGCGCGCGCAGCTGCACCAGCTCTTCGGGGCCGGTGGCCGCGCTGGCCGCCAGCATCCGGGCCTGTTCGCCCAGGTGGTCGATCCACAGCCGCTGCACGACGCGGTGCAGGTCGCCCAGGCCCTGTTCCTCGTCGGGGGCAGCGGCGTTGACCCAGGCGCGCGCCTGCGCATGCCAGGGCTCTTCGGACAGCGCCGACTCCAGCGCCGACCAGGTCTGCGGGCCGTGCTCGGTGAGCTGCCGCTCGAGCCAGGCCACGGCCTGGCCATGGGCGCCGGGCAGGCCGTGCAGCAGGCCGTGGTCCTCGGCGGTCAGCCGTTCCCACCAGTCGCTGTGACGCAGCAGCAGCTTCAACGCCAGGTCGGCGGGCGCGGCGGGCGCGCGGCGGCCGGCGCGGCGCAGCGGCACGGGCGGCTGAAAGGCCGGCGCCGCGGCGCGCGGGCGTGCCGTGGCCGGCCCATCGCCCCACAGCGCGGCCAGGTCGGCGGTTTCCAGCTGCGCCTGCCTTGCCAGCTCGGGCAGCAGCTGGCGGCGCAGCGCGCCGTCGGGCAGCGCCGACCAGAACGGCCGCGCCTGCGCCAGCATGCGCGAGCGGCCTTCGGCGGTACCCAGGTCGGCATCTTCCGAGGCCAGCGCGACGAGCTGGCGCGACAACGGCACCGCCTGTGCCAGCGCCTGCTCAAAGGCCGCCGGCCCCAGTTCCCGCACGTAGCTGTCGGGGTCGTGTTCCGGCGGCAGGAAGAGGAAGCGCACGCTGCGCAGGTCGGTGGCGTGCGGCAGCGCGGCTTCGAGTGCGCGCGCGGCGGCGCGGCGGCCGGCGGCGTCGCCGTCGAAGCTGAAGACCACGCTGTCGGTGAAGCGGAAGAGCTTCTGCACATGCTCCGCCGTGCAGGCCGTGCCCAGGGTGGCCACGGCGTTGGCGAAGCCCGACTGCGCCAGTGCGACGACGTCCATGTAGCCCTCGACGACGAGCGCGCAGCCCTTGTCGCGCAGCGCCTGGCGGGCCTCGAACAGGCCGTAGAGCTCGCGGCCCTTGCTGAACACCGGCGTCTCGGGCGAGTTCATGTACTTGGGCTTGCTGTCGTCGAGGACGCGGCCGCCGAAGCCGATGACCTTGCCGTCGACGCCGCGGATGGGGAACATGATGCGGTCGCGGAACCAGTCGTAGCGCCCGCGCTCGGCACCGGCCGCGCCGGCACCTTCCTCGGCTTCGCGCTGGCGCACCAGGCCGGCTTCTTCCAGCAGCGGGTCGTCGTAGGCGGGGAAGACGCCGGCCAGCGTGCGCCAGCCCGCCGGCGCATAGCCCAGGCCGAAGCGGGCGGCGATGGCGCCGGTCAGGCCGCGCTGCTTCAGGTAGGCCACGGCGCGTGGCTCGGCGCGGAGCTGGCCGCGGTAGAAGTCGGCGGCGCGTGCCAGCACGTCGCCCAGCGACAGGCGGCGCTGGCGCAGCGTGTCGCGGCGCTCGCGTTCGTCGGCACTGACCTCCTCCTCCGGCACGGCCAGGCCCACGCCCTGGGCGAGGTCGCGCACGGCCTCGACGAAGCTCAGGCCCAGGTGTTCGGTGAGGAACTTGATGGCGTCGCCGCTGGCCCCGCAGCCGAAGCAGTGATAGAACTGCTTCGACGGGCTGACCGAGAAGCTCGGCGACTTCTCGGCATGGAAGGGGCACAGCCCCATGAAGTTGGCGCCGCCGCGCTTGAGCTCGACGTGCCGGCCCACGACATCGACGATGTCGGTGCGCGAGATCAGTTCCTGCAGGAATCCGGCCGGTATCACCCGCCGAGTCTAGCCACGCCGGGGTCGGCCGGCGTGGCCGGCACCAGCGCGAACATGCCGCGGTACTCGCGCACCCAGTTCGCCACCTGCGCCGAAGGCATGGGCGCGGCGATGCCGGTGCCCTGGCCGATGTCGCACCCCAGTTCCAGCAGCGTGCGCGCCTGGGCCGGGCTTTCCACGCCCTCGGCGACGACGGTGCAGCCGAAGGTGCGCGCCAGGCCGATGACGCCTTCGACGATGGCGCGGTCCTGGGCGTCGTCGAGCATGTGGTGGACGAAGCTGCGGTCGATCTTCAGCACGTCCACCGGCAGGCGCTTGAGGTAGGTGAGCGTGGAGTAGCCGGTGCCGAAGTCGTCGAGCGCGAAGCGCACGCCGATGCCCTGGCAGCGTGCCACCAGCGCCGAGGTGGCCTCGATGTCGGCATGGGCCGCCGTTTCCAGCATTTCCAGTTCGAGCTGGGTGGCCAGCGGCTCGCTGTGGCGGGCCAGCAGCTCCGACAGGCGCAGCGCGAAGTCGGGCTCCTGCAGGTGGCGGGCCGAGATGTTGACGCTGACCGAGAAGTCCAGGCCGTCGCGCCGCCACTGCGAGAGGTGCTCCAGCGCCTGCGACAGCACCCAGTCGCCGATGCGCGAGGACAGGCCGGTGTTCTCGATCAGCGGCAGGAACTGCATCGGCGCCACCAGGCCCTGCTGCGGATGCTCCCAGCGCAGCAGCGCTTCGAAACCGAGCACGTGGCCGCTGCGCATGTCTACCTTGGGCTGGTAGTAGAGCAGGAATTCCTGCTGGTCCAGGGCCTCCTGGATGCGGCCGATGGCCATCACGCGCTGCTCGGTGCGGCGGCGGTGCTCGGGGTCGAAGAAGAGGTAGCCGTTGCGGCCCGACTGCTTGGCGCCGTACATGGCGTGGTCGGCGTGGCGCAGCAGGGTGTCGGCGTCGCTGCGGTCCACCGGGTACACGGTCGCACCCATGCTGGCGGTGATCTGCACCGGGTCCTGCGCGGCGTCGATGACGTAGGGCTGCGAGACCACGCGCAGCACGCGTTCCACCGCCAGCCGCGCTTCTTCCAGCGTGCCGGCGCGCAGCAGCAGCACGAACTCGTCGCCGCCCAGCCGCGCGGCGGAATCGGCCCAGTGCTCGCGGCTGCGCAGCGCACTGCGCAGGCGGCCGGCCAGTTCGGCCAGCAGGCGGTCGCCGGCGGCGTGGCCGTAGCGGTCGTTGACGGGCTTGAAGCGGTCGAGGTCGAGGTAGCACACGGCCAGCAGGTAGCCGTCGCGGTCGGCGGCGCGCATGGCGTCGTCGAGCAGTTGCGACAGGCGGGCGCGGTTGGGCAGGCGCGTCAGCTCGTCGAAATGGGCCTGGCGTTCGAGCTGTTCGCGCTGCGCCCGCTGCTCGCTGATGTCGGAGATGACGAGCACGTGGTAGCGCAGGTCGTCGCTGGGCCCGCGCACCGTGGAGATGGTGGCGGCCAGCGTGCAGGGCTCGCCGTTGCGGCGGCGTTCCAGCAGTTCGCCGCGCCAGCTGCCCTGGTCGCGCAGGCTCGCCCACATCGCGGCGCGCTGCTGGCGTGCCACCGGGTCGGCGGGCTCGGGGCGCAGCAGCGAAGGCACGGTGCCCAGCAGTTCGTCGCGCGGCACGCCCAGGATCTGCGTGTAGGCCGGGTTGGCGTCGAGCGCGCGCAGGTCGGCGTCGGTGATGAGCAGGCCTTCGTGCAGGTGCTGGAAGAGGCTCACCGACATCAGCTGGCGTTCCTGCGCGTCGTGGCGGTCCTGCACGTCGGCCAGGGTGGCGAGCAGGCGCACCGGCAGGCCTTCGCTGTCGCGCTCGATGACCATCAGGGTGGCCTCGGCCCAGCGCCAGGAACGGCCGGAGGCCTCTTGCGGCAGCCGCAGTTCGACGCGGCGGCGTCCGGCGTCGCCGCGGCTGAGGGTGGCCACGGCGGTAGCCAGGGCAGGGCGGTCGTCGGGGTGGACCTGGGCCTGCCATTGCGCTGGCGACCAGCCGGCGGCGGTGTCGCCGGTGAGGGCGCGCCAGGCGGCCGAGGTGAAGCTGTCCTCGCGCTGCAGGTGCCAGTCGGCGACGCCCAGGCGCGAGCCGTCCAGCGCCCATTCCCAGCGCTGCGAGCGGCCGCGCCATTCGACATGCGCCGCATGGGCCGTCAGCATCACCGCCAGGGCCGAGGCCAGCCAGGCACCCAAGGCAGGCGCCGACGTGCCCGCGCCGCCCCACAGCGACAGGCCGGTGGTGGCGGTGGCGGCCGCCAGCACGCCCGCGGCAAGCAGCCCGCTGGCGGCCAGCGCCAGCTGCCCGCGCAGCGCCAGCACCAGCACCACGACCGGGGGGACGAAGAGCGCCAGCGCGGCCAGCGGCGAGCGCGGCGAAGCTGCCAGCCAGATCAGCCACAGCATGCCCAGCACGGCGGCACCGCCGGCCAGCGTGCGGCGCCAGGGCGCGCCGCGCTCCAGGGCATGCAGCACGCTGCGGTCGAAGGCCAGCGTGGCAACGCAGCTGCCCAGCATGCCCAGGCCCAGCGTGCACCAGCCGCCGAGCAGCCACTCCAGCGCCTCGGCGCTCGCAGGCAGCCCGGCGGCCGACCCCAGCGACGATGCCAGGGCCAGCGGCAGCGCCGCCACCAGGCCCACGCACGCGGCCAGCGTGGCGCAGTCCGCCGCGCGCTCGAGCCTGGCGTCGAAGCGCAGGCGCTGCAGCGCGGCCTGCGCGGCCCACACCGCGGCCGCCGTGGCCAGGGTGCACATCAGGGTCTGCCCGGGCGGCCATCCCAGACCGAGCAGGCCCAGCGCCAGGCCGGCGACGCAGCCGACCAGCGCCGGCCGTCCCCAGCGCAAGAGCGCCGCCAGCGCCAGGCCGGCCGGCAGCGACAGCGCGTTCCAGGGCGGGCAGGGCAGCCACAGGCCACCCGCCGCGGCCAGCACCAGGGCCGCGACGGCCAGGGCAGCCATGCGCACCCCGGCCGTGGCGCCAGCATGCCAGGCCGCCATGCGCTCGCGCAAGGGGCGCGCGGCCTGGGTGTCGGTGCGAAGTTCGGTCAAGGCGCCGCCAACGGTCTGCGGGCCGGCGCCCGCGGCGACGGTGCCCGACGACGCCCTAGATGGCGAAGTCGGAGAGCGAGCGCCCGGCGGCCAGCGCCGCCGTCAGCCACTTCGGCTTCAGGCCGCGGCCCGACCAGGTGTCGCCGGTGGCCGGGTTGTGGTACTTCGCCGCCACTTTCCCGGCCGGCTTCCTCGGCAGCGGGGTCGCGGGGGCCTTGCTGCCGATGTCGGCCAGCGTCAGCCCATATTCGGCCATCAATGCCTTGACCTTGGCGATGGCGTCGCTGCGCTGTTCGCGCTGGGTTTCGGCAATCTGCTTTTCGAGCGCGGCTTTCTGGGCCAGGAGGTCGCTGAGGGAGGCTTTGGACATCGGGGATCTCGGGGAAATGAAAGGAGCCGGGAATATACCCTGGCGCCATGCCGCGGCCCCGGCCCGGATAACCCGAATCAGTGCGCCGACATTCAGGCCGACGGGGGCACATAACCCGCAGGCTGGTCGGCCGCACCACCGAAGAAGAACTGCTCCATCTGCCGTGCCAGATACTGTCGCGCGCGGGCATCGGCCAGATTCAGGCGGTTTTCATTGACGAGCATGGTCTGGTGTTTCTTCCAGAGCTCGAAAGCTTCCTTGCTGACGTTTTCGTATATCCGCTTGCCGAGTTCGCCGGGGTAGGGCGAAAACCCCAGCCCTTCGGCTTCCTTCTTCAGATACACGCATTGCACCAAGCGGGCCATAGGGGTTCTCCGTCAATCCTTGAGTTTCTTGACCAGCACCTGCGAGCGCCGGTCCCAGTTGTACTTGCGTTTGCGCGCCTCGGGTAGCCAGTCGGGGTCGACATGGGTGAAGCCGCGCTTGATGAACCAGTGCATCGTGCGCGTCGTCAGCACGAAGATGCTGTCGAAGCCCGCGGCGCGGGCACGGTGTTCGATGCGCTTGAGCAGCCGTTCGCCGTCGCCCTGGCCCTGCGACAGCGGCGACACGGTGAGTGCCGCCATCTCGGCCGTGCGCGCCTCGGGGTAGGGGTAGAGCGCGGCGCAACCGAAGATGATGCCGTCGTGCTCGACGACGCTGTAGAAGTCGATGTCGCGTTCGATCTCGGTGCGCTCGCGGCGGACCAGCGTGCCGTCGCGCTCGAAGGGCTCGATGAGCTGCAGGATGCCGCCGACGTCGTCGGAGCCCGCCTCGCGCAGGCTCTCCAGCTTCTCGTCGACGACCATGGTGCCGACGCCATCGTGCGTGAAGACCTCGAGCAGCAGCGCGCCGTCGGTGGCGAAGGGCAGGATGTGCGAACGCTCGACCCCGCCTTCGCAGGCCTTGACGCAATGCTGCAGGTAGAAGGCGGTGTCGGTGGGCTGCGTGGGTGCGGGCAGGGCGGCGAGCAGGCGCCGCGCATCGGCGAGCGCGAGTTCGGTGTCGATGGCGCTTTCGGCATCGGCCGGGTTCTCGCGGATGCCGGGCATCTCGGTCATGAAGACCAGCTTGTCGGCCTGCAGCGCGATGGCCGCGGCGGTGGCCACGTCTTCCATCGTCAGGTTGAAGGCCTCGCCGGTGGGCGAGAAGCCGAAGGGGCTGAGCAGCACCAGCGCGCCGGACTCGATGGCGCGGCGGATGGCCGCCGAGTCGACGCGCCGCACCAGCCCGCTGTGGATGAAGTCGACGCCGTCGACGATGCCCACCGGCCGCGCCGTGAGGAAGTTGCCCGAGACCACTCGCACCGTGGCGTTGGCCATCGGCGTGTTGGGCAGGCCCTGCGAGAAGGCGGCCTCGATCTCGAAGCGCAGCTGGCCGGCGGCTTCCTGCGCCGCGTCCAGCGCGATGGGGTCGGTGATGCGGATGCCGTGCGAGTAGCGCGAGACATGGCCCTTGGCGGCCAGCTGCTCGGTCACCTGCGGCCTGAAGCCGTGCACCAGCACCAGCTTGATGCCCATGGCGTGCAGGATGGACAGGTCCTGCACGAAGGTGTTGAGCTTGCCCGCGGCGATGGCTTCGCCCGCCAGCGCCACCACGAAGGTCTTGCCGCGGTAGGCGTGGATGTACGGTGCCACGGCGCGAAACCAGGGCACGAAGGTGTGCGGGAAAACGAGGCTCATGAGGGGGGTCGACAGGACGCGGCATTGTGCCGCAGCATGCTCCGCCTTCCCACCTGCCAAGGAGACCCCGATGAACGTCTACGAGACCCCCGGCGCCTTCAGCTGGAGCGAGCTGACCACCACCGACCCGGCCGCGGCGGCCGAGTTCTACGGCCAGCTGTTCGGCTGGAACGTCAAGGCCCCCGACCCGGCCATGGGCGGCTACCGCGTCGTCAGCGTCGGTGACGTCGGCATTGCCGGCATCCTGGCCATTCCGCCCGAGGCGCCGACCATGCCGCCGCACTGGGGCTGCTATGTCACGGTGGCCGACACCGACAAGACGGTGGCCCGCGTCGAGGCGCTCGGCGGCAAGGTCATCGTGCCGCCGATGGACATCCCCGGCGTCGGCCGCATGGCCGTCTTCGTCGACCCGCAGGGCGCGCCGCTGAGCGTCATCGCCTACGCCATGAAGTGAGGCCGGCGGGGCGCGGACATAATCCGCGCCCCGTGCAGCCCCCTCGCCGCGCCGTCCCGGCGCACCCCATCCCGAAGATCACCTACCCTGAATCGCTGCCGGTCTCGGCCCGGCGCGACGAGATCGCGCGCGCCATCCGCGACAACCCCGTCGTCATCGTCTGCGGCGAGACCGGTTCGGGCAAGACGACGCAACTGCCCAAGATCCTGCTCGAGCTCGGCCGCGGCCTGGGCGCCGGCGGCAGCGGCCTGATCGGCCACACCCAGCCGCGGCGCATCGCCGCTTCCAGCGTGGCCAAGCGCATCGCCGACGAGCTGCAGAGCCCGCTGGGCGAGGTGGTGGGCTACAAGGTGCGCTTCCAGGACCGCCTGCAGCCCGGGGCCAGCGTCAAGCTGATGACCGACGGCATCCTGCTCGCCGAGACCGAACGCGACCCGCTGCTGCGCGCCTACGACACCATCGTCATCGACGAGGCGCACGAGCGCAGCCTGAACATCGACTTCCTGCTCGGCTACCTGCGCCAGCTGCTGCCGCGGCGGCCGGACCTGAAGGTGGTCGTGACCTCGGCCACCATCGACGCCGACCGCTTCGCCCGGCACTTCGCCGGGGCCCGCGGGCCGGCACCGGTGATCATGGTCTCAGGCCGGCTGTTCCCGGTCGAGCAGCGCTGGCGGCCCTATGTGGAAAGCCGCGAGTTCGATCTCGACGACGCCATCGCCGATGCGGTCGACGAGCTGTGGCGCGAAGGTCCCGGCGACATCCTCGTCTTCCTGCCCGGCGAGCGCGAGATTCGCGAGACGGCAGACCACCTGCGCCGCCACCTGCTGCAACACGGCAAGGGCGGGCCGCAGCCCGAGATCCTGCCGCTGTTCGCGCGCCTGTCGCAGCAGGAGCAGGACCGCGTCTTCGAAGCCGGCAACGGCCGCCGCATCGTGCTGGCCACCAACGTCGCCGAGACCTCGCTCACGGTGCCCGGCATCCGCTACGTCATCGACGCCGGCCAGGCGCGCGTGAAGCGCTACAGCTGGCGCAACAA